>NYXD01000061.1 GCA_002685435.1 Cryomorphaceae bacterium
TTGTATGCCTCAAGACATTTTCATGGAAGCATTTATTGAAATCCTCAAGTATACATTTCCAGCGGCTTTAATGCTGTTGCTCACCTATTTACTGCTGTCTAGCTTTGTGGATAACGAAGAAAAACGACGCCAATTTTACCTGCGTAAGAACTTGCAGAAAAAGGCGCTTCCTATGCGTTTTCAAGCCTATGAACGAATTATTGTGCTTTTAGAACGAATTAGCCCAAATCGTCTTGTATTGCGTGTTAAGCCCGGTAATTTAGATGTGGTGAGTTATCGGAAAGCACTAGTTAGTGCTGTTCGAGACGAGTTTGATTATAATATCTCCCAACAGGTCTATGTTTCAGACAGTTCATGGAATCATGTGGTTAGCGCAAAAAGTCAAGTCGTTTCCTTAATCAACAAAACCGCTGTTGAATTAGGCGCCGATGCAACCGCAGGTGACTTAAGTCGAAAGTTGATCGAACTTGAGATGACAGGAGACATTTTCCCAACGAAGGCAGCCATTCTCTTACTGAAGCACGAAGCTGCTCGTAATTTCTAGACCCTACCCTTTAAGGATTTAATCAATTCTGCACTGGCCTCGAAGGGATTCAACTCACCTTGTGCTACTGCCTTGCTTAGCTTTTTGTAAAGCTGTTGCCAATCCATATCTTTTTGTAACAGCTCAAGAACACCTTCACGAACAGAGTTTTCAAACCAATACGCCTGTTGGTCCTTTCGTTTCTTCTCGAACCACCCTTTCACTCGACTGTGCCTTTGGTAACGATCTAGCGCAGCTTGTAATTCATCAAAACCAAATTCGGTCAATCCTGACGTAAGCAGAACCGGAGGATGCCAATCAAAATCTTTGTTTGAGAAGAGTTGAAGGGCACTTCGTATTGAAAGTGCGCTCCGTTCTCCTGAAGCGGTGTTTGGTGGCTCACTTTTATTGACAGTGATGATATCTGCCATTTCCATGATACCCTTTTTCAAACCTTGTAATTCATCGCCCGTACCTGGCATTGCTAAAAACAAAAAACAGTCGACCAGTTTAGAAACCAATGTTTCACTTTGACCTACACCAACGGTCTCAATAAAAATGTAATTAAATCCAGCAGCTTCACAAAGTAGCATTACCTCTCTAGTCTTTTTTGCAATACCACCGAGGTTGCCACCAGAGGCACTTGGACGTATAAAAGCACGATCATGCTTGCCCAATTCCATCATTCGCGTTTTATCGCCTAAAATTGAGCCTTTACTGATTTCAGAAGATGGATCTACCGCAAGAACCGCAACTTTAGCATCTTCATCGGACTTCAGTAGCGTATTTCCATACGCTTCAAGAAAGGTACTTTTACCTACACCGGGGACGCCAGTAACACCTATGCGAAAACTATTTCCAGTGTAAGGCATCAATTCATTTAAAAGCGCTTGAGCATGTTTCTGATCTGCTGCTGTATTGCTCTCTATCATCGTAATACCTTGGGCTAATGCGGTCCGATTGCCTTTGATAATCTCCTTGACCAATTCTCTCGAGGTACGGCTAGTCCTTTTTCCCGTTTGCAAACCGGGATTTACTGATGGAGCTTCCTTTACTCCTTTACTAATATGCAATGCTTTTTTAGCCACTACGCCTTATCTATGTACGTTTGGAGGTATTTAAAATCTTTCGCAAGCACTCCGTCCGCACATTCTGTTGCTCTATGTAATATAAGCGCTTTATCTCCGTCGAAAAGGGCGGGAATCACATGCTCCATTAAATCGGATCCGAAACTAAGCGATGCGTCGCGCGGTAATTCACACGGAAGATTATCCACGGCCATTACTCCTATTGCTTCCGGATCATCATGCGCCACCTCCTTTTCTTCATGCGCCAAATACCCGTAGAAGGGTTCAGCAATAGTTGAAGCCCGCAGGGTTGAGGCCACAGGGCCATCAATATCACAGCTGATGTCGGATACATAGGTAATTGCGAAATCTAACCGCTTAGCATCTGCCCTTGTAAATATAAAAGGAGCACGACTGTCGTAATAATGCCCAGCGATGTAGAGTTTTGCATACGGAGCATACTGCATGAAATTGCTTTCAAAACCACTTGGGTCCGCAAATAGCGCTTTGCGATCGAAAGGACTTCCGTCGCTGGTCCTATAGTAGTGTTCCACGTCTAATTGACTCCAGAAAGAACCTTCGTGATTTTCAACTTCTTCTGGAGTAATTTCTGGGATTCCAGCAGCCTGCAAAGTCTCCACAGCACCGCTTGCCACCCGTCCTTTTCCTGTGAGTAGGATCCGCAGATCTGCCGGCCAATCAATGCCTTTGAGTTGGTCGAACATGTCCTGCATGTCATGACACTCATGTGCAGGCTTAAGCACGAATTGTCCATATTTTTCACCCCAGCCCCTAAGGCCATTATAGGCACCAACAAGTCCTGCAAATCGGCCGAATGCAACCACACGCGCCCCGTTATTCTTGAGTAATTCGTAATCAATCAAGCGAATATTACGTTCGACACAGGCTCTCAACAGCTTAGCATTGTAAGGCTGTTGCTTATAAGTATGTGAGAAAAAGAAATACGTTTTATTAGGAATCAGATCTTGTATCGGCACCTCTTTAACACCAAATAGGACGTCGCAATCGGATAAATCTTCTTGCAAATCGATGCCATAGCGGACATATTCTTCGTCCGAAATAGCCCGTATCGCTGAGGGCTGTGCGACAATTTCACACTTAAATTTATTTTTCAAGTACGCAGCGTGTTCTGGAATTAATGCAACACGCTTATCTATTGGAATCTTACCCTCTCTTACTATGCCGATTTTCATATCCCTAAAGATAGTATAGATTTTAGCGTNTATTCGNANAGTTCCTTNGTTGATGTGCACATAATTGGCATAGAATTCGNGTATCTTCGCNAACCACATCTNTTTNGGGGCTGACTGGTNTTGACAGCAAGCCGAAGGTTGATGTAAGCATGTCGAGCGCTGAAGGGGCAGCTCGTTAATACACCGCTTCATTTTTTTATAACTGGCGAAGATTCTTACGCTTTGGCCGCTTAATCTGACAGGATGTCGATTTTGCTAATCCTATACNAGGTATAGGAGCTGAACATCTCGCAGGAGCCCCCGTCNTGAGGCGACTGATNACGAGGTGTGGAAAATTCAGGAATGCAGTTAGCCTTTGCTTCACGGGCTAGCCTAAGTCTAGAAGATAAGTCGTGATTAGGGTGCTTATGCTCAGAGATCGGTCGAAAATTCAATCATAAGATAAGCATGTAGAAAGCCTCAGGCTTCCTTGTTTGGACGCGGGTTCGATTCCCGCCAGCTCCACTTGGTGATCTAACAGAAGAACGAAGCCAGCGCTCCCACGCTGGCTTTTTCTTTAGAAAGAATATCCAAGCGCGCCTGAGCTTTTAAGGAAATGGGTAAAATATCTATGTAATACTCGTATTCATCATTGCTCTTTCCGTCGTAACTTTCATAAATGGAACGAATTCTACTTATGACTTTAGGGTCCCGCGGAGACATGGAACCTTATCTAGCTTTGGGTGAAGAACTTAAAAATGCTGGAAATGAAGTTGCCTTTTGCATGCCAGAACAATTTCGTTCACTGGCCTCAGAAGTGAGTGATCATTTCTTCCCCATGACGCACGAATACCTCGACTTAATCGATTCTCCTGATGTTAAAAAAATCACGGGGCAAATAGGCTCCGGTTTTAGCCGAATCATCACGCTTTTCAAGCTTTTGCGAGAAACGAGCCCCATACAAAAGCAGCTCATCCGCGATCAACGGGATGCAGATGTGAATTTTACTCCCGATAAAATCATTTACCACATCAAATGTGCCTACCCTGTCATGGCGGCCTTACGCGCAAAACGGAGCGTGGAATTACTCATTCCCATGCCTTGTTTGTTACATCCGGTTCGCGATTTGCCAGCCATAGGAATGGGCCAATTCAACAACAAGTGGTGGAATAAAATGAGCTATACACTCACAAATTCAGCGATGATTTCTCAGGTAGTTATAGGTTATGGCAACAAAATCTTGACAGAATGGGATTGGGCGCCTTTAAAACGAAAAGAGGTTCGTGATTTTTTATTGAATAAGGTGCCTGTTGAATACGCCATCTCCAAGCGTCTCTTCCCGCAACCGCAGTACTGGCCTGAACGCGTTAAGGTTACAGATTTTCGTGAACGCAATAAGTCCAAGCATTGGGAGCCTTCAGAAGATTTAATACGATTTATAGAAAAATATCCGAATCCCTTGTATGTAGGGTTTGGTTCAATGATCAATGCGAAACCNAAAGAAGTAGGTCAAGCCCTAATACTACTAAGTAAGAAACACGATCTCCCCATTTTCATTAACTCTAGCTGGGGCGGTATTGAAATAGACAGCCCTTTACCCGAAAACATCTTTCTAGTCAGGGATATTCCTTACGATTGGCTCTTCAGTCGCGTTCGAGCAGTGGTTCACCATGGAGGCTCAGGCACTACTCATAGTGCCTTGCAGTTTGAGAGACCTCAGCTGATTCTTCCTCATATCGCAGACCAGTTTCTTTGGAATAAGTTAATCCACAAAGCAGGTATGGGGCCTTTAGGGTTCCCTATCAAAAAGTTTACCCTTACCCGTTTTGAAGAAAAAGTGCTCGAATTACTGCAATACTAGTGTCTTCTTGACGGTCGCTTTCCGCGACCAGAAGCTCCGGAACGGGGATTCCCACCGCCTTTTTTTGGACCGCGACTTGTACGTTGCGAGCGCTGTCCTTGCTTTGCCGGTATACGATTCTCAGGGACCGACCATTCCTCTGCAGCGCCTTCAGTAAAAGGATGTTCTTCAACTAAAGGAACAGCCGCTTTGATGAGTTTTTCGATATCTTTTAGATACCCACGCTCATCTGCGGAACAAAAAGAAATGGAAGAACCGGATGCATCGGCGCGCCCTGTTCGACCTATGCGATGAACGTAAGTTTCAGAAATGTTTGGAAGTTCATAGTTAATTACATGTTCTAACCCTGAAATATCAATACCCCGAGCCGCGATATCAGTAGCCACTAACACGCGGACGGTGCCCTCTTTAAAACCCTTAAGCGCCTTCTGACGGGCATTTTGGCTTTTATTTCCATGGATAGCCGCTGCACGAATTCCCTTCTTATCAAGAATCCGAACCACTTTATCACAGCCGTGCTTTGTTCTACCAAATACTAAAACACTTCCTTCTATTTCATTCAGTAAGTGAATAAGTAGGGATGGTTTTTCTGTCTTGCGCACGAAATAGACGCATTGCGACACACGCTCTGCTGTAGGCTTTTCAACAGCAATACGAACCTGCTTGTAGTTCGGTTTTAAAATCTGTCCGCTCAGCTCCATAATGGTCTTTGGCATGGTTGCCGAGAAAAATAGACTTTGACGTTTTGAAGGAATTAGTCGGAGTAATTTTTTAATGTCATGGATAAAGCCCATGTCCAGCATTTGATCGGCTTCATCAAGAACGAAATGCGTTAGTGAGCGTAGGTCGATAAATCCTTGACTTTGTAAATCTAACAATCGTCCAGGCGTTGCAACGAGAATATCAATCCCTCTTTTTAGCTGATCTATTTGTGGATTTGCGCCGACTCCACCAAAAATGACGGCGGTACGAAGGGACGTTCCTGACGAATAGCGCTTCGCATTTTCGGCAACCTGCAAAGCCAATTCACGCGTTGGTGTAACTACTAATGCTTTTATTCTACGTTTGCGTTCTGAAGGAGCATTCAGTAAATGCTCTATAATTGGAATTGTAAATGCTGCTGTTTTCCCTGTACCGGTCTGAGCGGTACCCAATAAATCATAGCCTTCTAAGAGGACCGGTATACTTTGGGCTTGAATAGGTGTCGGTTGTGTATAGCCTTGTTGTTTTAAGGCAGATAGAATTTGAGGCTTAAGCCCCAATGAATCAAAGGTCATATGTTGTTTTTAGGCTTCCATTAACTTAACGGAGCACAGCAAAGGTAGGGTTTCTAGTGTCAGTCGAATTTTATTTTGCAAAAACGATAGTTTTACTATTATTTTGCAGTGTAGAACGATTAATTCTAAAGAATATTCATCTTTAACTATGAATGCATTAAACATTACCATAAGTGCAAANCTTTACAGTAAAAATCCCGATGAAACTGAGCTGGGAAGACGCATATTATCAAAGAGTATTGCATTGATGGACGAGCTCGGCTACGAGCATTTAACTTTTAAGAAAGTCGCTCGGGAAATTGTCAGTACTGAATCTGGAGTGTACCGCTATTTTCAAAATAAACATCAATTATTGACCTATCTCATTAATTGGTATTGGGGTTGGCTTGAAGTAAAAATGGCGCAAGAATTCATGCTGCTCAACAGTCCAGGGGAAAAACTGAAACGCGCCATAGAACTTTTGGTCTTTCCTATGGAACAAGATGAACGCATTCCTCACGTTGATGAGCGAGCCTTACAGCGCGTTGTAGTTGCCGAATACCCTAAGATTTACCTTACTAAAGACGTAGACCAAGAAAATAAAGAAGGCTACTTTTTAGGATATAAACAGATCTGTGAGACCCTAAGTCAACTCGCGCTACAAATTAACCCAGACTACCCGTATCCGCACAGCCTTTTCGCGACTATTATAGAGGCAGCGCAAAGTCAACAATTTTTTGCTGAACACCTTCCACGACTCTCGGATTCTTCCGGGGGGCGGCAAGAAATTGTTCAATTCCTGATTGACATGACCCTAAAGTCTTTACGTAAATAATGACTACTAACTGCTGTTAATAGGCACGGGAAAACTCAATGTAAACCTTCGCATAAGCTGGAGCGCAAAGCGAACTAAGAATTAAGTAGGCTGAATGGCTGCAACTTTCTGCAGGGTTTAAGACACGTATCTCACCTTCAAATTTTGTTACATTGCATAGCGTTAACTCAACGCTAATGAATAAAACTTGGAATTGGTCGCTGACCGTCGCCCTGGCTGGATTTTTATTCGGCTTTGACACTGTTGTTATTTCCGGTGCCAATGCCCCCATTAAAGAATTGTGGCAAACCTCAGCGTGGTTTCACGGCGTTTTCATCATGTCGATGGCGCTATGGGGNACTGTTTTGGGTTCTCTCGGAGGTGGCGTGCCTACGCGAGTTTGGGGTCGAAAGAAAACACTTATTGCCGTTGGATTATTGTATCTCATTAGTGCAATCGGTTCAGCATTAGCTCCGGATCCGTACCTCTTTTCATTCTTTCGCTTTTTGGGTGGTGTCGGTGTTGGCGCCTCCACAGTGGCCGCTCCTACTTACATTTCCGAAATAAGTTCTGCGCAAAATCGCGGGCGATTAGTCGCATTATACCAATTCAATATTGTCTTCGGAATTCTCATCGCATTCCTTTCTAACTATCTTCTCGACGGATTTGGAGGAACAAACGACTGGCGTTGGATGCTTGGTGTAGAAGCCCTTCCGGCCGCACTCTATTGCGCGCTAATCTTTGGTATTCCTGAATCTCCCCGATGGCTGGCCGTTACGAAAGGTGACGATAAGCAAGCGTTACGAGTATTGGAATTCATTTTAAACAGCTCTGATGCGGCCAAGAGTGAATTAACCGCAATAAAGAGCCATACCACAGGAAATTCAGTCAAAGACAGTGTGTTCAATGGCAAATTCAAGAAGCCGTTACAATTGGCTTTTCTTCTTGCTTTTTTCAACCAATTAAGCGGAATCAATTTCATTCTCTATTATGCGCCCGTCATANTAGAAAATGCCGGGTTCGCAGCTTCAGACTCACTCCTCTCCTCTATTGCTATAGGTGGCACAAACTTATTATTTACTTTCGCAGGACTATACCTCATCGATCGTATGGGGCGTAAANCCCTCATGTATATTGGCTCGGTCGGTTATATAGTTTCATTACTAATGGTGTCTTATGGATTCAAGACAGGCGCTTCAGCTGAATTCAACCTCTTTTTTATTCTAACATTCATCGCATCTCATGCCGTAGGCCAAGGCGCAGTCATTTGGGTTTTTATCTCTGAGATTTTTCCGAACAGCGTACGAGCCGCAGGCCAAGCTTGGGGTACAGGTACACATTGGGTATTTGCTGCTTTAATAACGATGCTAGGTGAAGTTGTCCTCGAGGCATTCCCGGGTTGGATCATTTTTGTTTTCTTCGCCGTTTTCATGCTGTTGCAGCTGCTCTTCACACACTTCATGATGCCAGAAACAAAAGGTGTTAGTTTGGAGGAACTGCAGGATCAATTAGCATCAAAAAATGACTAAACTAACGAGTCGCTGAGAAGACGAGGGCTTTTTTATTTGAGTGCCTTTGTCTTATTCAAGGATAATGGCACTTCTAATTTCGCGGTGTTGTCCCGGTGCCACCTCGAGCCATGGAAAATCCAGGTGTCCCAATCCCGTAACTGGCTCAACAGCTATGAAAGGTGCATTTGCTGGCCGAAAAATCTGAACTATGGGAGCTATTGCTGTTATTTCTAGGATATAGTCCTCATTACATATCTGTAGATTATCACTATAGTAAAATGCCCCATCTACTTCTTCTGTCCATTGATGACCGGCGTAGGGGATTTTCTCACCAGGGTGACTGAATTTATTTTTGCTCAAACGTGCAGTAGGTTTTGGACTTAATCCCCAATTTTCCGATATCTTAAAATAGGGATGCCAGCCAATATGAAAAGGCAATGGCTCTGTACCTGTATTTCTAACGATTGCTTTAAACGAAAACCCTTGCGCACCAAGTGCATAGTGTATTTCTAAAACGCAAGGAAAAGGGTAGAACTCGTAATAACCATCGTACACATAACGGCAGCAAACACTGTCAGCATTAGAGGTGATATCAAAGGTTCGATTGACAGTGAATCCATGCAAGGCTGCGTGATGTTTTTCATCATTGATCGGCCAATGAAACTCTTGTCCGTTGTGCGCCATGATTGTTCCTGAAGCCATACGCACAGGAAATGGAAACAACACAGCACCTGCAGCCCAATCCCCGGCGTTTTGCTTAAAGTCGTGAAGTAGATCATGACCTTTCATTTTTAGTGCCAATAAAGAAGCGCCTTTACTTCCTAGAGTAAAGGCGCCGTATTCATTTTCCATTCGAAAGGTATCAGCCATTGACTTCACTTTTTTGATTAATCGTTCCTCCAGAGGTTGATAAGGTTAATACTGCAAAAGCTCAAGAATGGTAAATACCGTTATGACCTGGAATAGCACATTTTATACTTACTATTTTAGTGTGCAAATGGGAACGATGAGTGGTGAAGATCAATTTTCAACTCCCCATCGACTAACCTATATCCAAAAGTGTATTCTACTTTCGCATCGTTACCTTCGGTATCGGTGAAGAAATAATTCCCCATAGCTAACGCTCTATTTTCTTCTAAGATTATTCCTGCATTTTCGAAACGCACCTTGGTCCACGGTTGTATAGCAAAACCTTTATCCTCAGCACATTTTCTATCATCACCTGCGATAAAATAGGACAATGCTTCTTCTTTTGAAGGTCTAAATTGTTCTATTTCACATTTTGTAGGCTTGAATAAAACCACACCTAATCCAAAAGCGTAACGGTCATTAAGAAAACTACTTGCAAAAGTCTCACACTCTACTCTTTTGTCTTTTAATGTCCCGATTTGAACTACTCCGTCTCCCCACTGCTGTTGGACTTTTAAAACTTGTTCTTTTGTTATCATTTTAATCGAATTTTACAATAATTCCGTAATCTAAGAAACGTGCTCAACTACCAAAACTTTTTTATTTAAAAGGTCTACGTAAGATGTAAGATTTCGGTTTATACCGATTCTGAGCCAATTTTAACATAACCCTAAAAAACCAATTTGCTGAGTAAAAGGAAAAATAATTCACCTCTGGTTCTGCTCCATAGGTACTTTTAATTTCAGTTGCAGTCCTACCCAAGCTCACTTTTTGATATCCGCCTTCAATACCCAATCGAATAACATAAAACATAGTATAACTGTAGAAATCATTAGGTGAACTATCCGAAGAGCCAAAGTGCATGGCGCGCAAAAGTTTACCGTCTTCAACGGTAGATATAAATCCAATCAATCGATCTTGAAGAAAAAAGCCATGTATCTTAAATGACGAACCAAAGACTGTTTGATACAGCTCTAAAAGCCACTTTAAATTTTCAGGCATAGCTACTACTTTGTCCGTGAGGGTTGTGGTTAATAAATCTGCTGCCGTTGAAAAATCATCTTCTTCCGGGATAATTGTACGCACTTCTAAAGCCATATTCGACTTCATCACTTTTTTCAAACGCGCTCTATATTTTTTCTTCATCTCCAAGGCATAAGACTCAAAAGAATTCCATCGAACTTCGATTGACATCATTGGATCTGCTTTGAAGGAAAACCAATTTTTATTTTCACTCATGGACTTATTGGTCACGGACAAAAGCAGTTTGACCGGCAAGCGCATCTTTTTAATGGCGACGAGCGCACGATTTGATTCCTCTGGACTTAGAATCCAGAAACCTGGTAACCAAGGACTTCCCATCACCTGTAGGATTCCTTTACGAATCCATCTGTTCAAAACAGCCAGTCTTCTTTGTCGGGTATATCGCCCTGAACTACGACGCACTAGAGGCTGAGTTAACGGAAAAAGAGATCCATCTTCAAGCTCGATTAATCTTCCAGGGAGCTTGCCGGCAATTACATTTTCAGCGGTGGTCTGCATCTAGTTAAAATATGCGATATTAGGGGTTAAGTCAAAAACCATGTTTAAACCCAACGAGTTCCAAGTTCAATTGTTTGAAGAGATTTTCGGCTCGACCAAAGGTAAATCGAAAATCACCCAAGATCTCATGGGAGTTTTAGGGTGTTCACGGGCTTCACTTTATCGCAAGCGCACGGGCTCAACGCCTTTGACGGCAGATGAGCTCGTTAAATTAGCGAACCACTTCTCATTGAGTATTGATGCATTACGTATAAATACGGAGGAAAATGCGCAGATCGTGGTTTGCACGACTATGCCGCCCATTAAGCAATACAGCGATATTGATTTTTACCTTGAGAATACACGTAAAAATCTCGAGCTGGCTGTTCAACAACCCGATGCACAACTCTACTTTACAGCGAAAGAGCTACCACTCTACCGCTATATGGATCAGCCGACGCTCAGTGCATTTAGGTACTACTT
>NYXD01000062.1 GCA_002685435.1 Cryomorphaceae bacterium
TCAGTTTTTCTTGACGGAAATACATGGCATTTTTAATGCTCAATTCAATGAGTTTACGTTTTTCACCTTTCTGTGGAACGGTAAATATGCTTCCCTCTATGAGTAGATTGACGGGATGCGAAGTATAGATTAAACGCGAAGTAGAGCCAAAAAGAGATCGGATTTCTGGAATCGCGATGTGAAGAAAATCCTGCGGCTCTTCTTCCAATTTTTTCTTGATTTCTACGGTGTAACTCTGGACAATGGCGCCTTCAATAACTTGCAAGTAATTCACGTAACCAAATTCAGCGTCCATACTAACACTGTAGACGTCGATATTGGTTAGTTGGTTGCTTACCACGGTACTCTTTGCGGCATATTTTTCTAATGCATCTAATTTCTCCTTACATAACTGTGCTTGCTCAAANTCNAGAGNCTCGGNATGATTCATCATGCGCTCNTTTAAATGCCTTTTGACNGCGCTCAGCTGCCCTTTNATAATATTACGTGCGGCGCTNACATCNGCCTCATATTCCTCTTCCGTTTGCAANGCTTCACAAGGNGCTTTNCAATTTCCGATATGATANTCTAGGCAAATTTTGAATTTNCNTTTTTCAATATTTTCTTCNCTCAGATTGTATTTGCAGGTNCGGGTCGGATACATCTGNCGNATCANCTCAAGNACNGCTTTCATGGCCTTTACATTNGGNTAAGGNCCATANTATTCACTTCCGTCTCNNATAATGTTACGNAGTCCATANATACGAGGAAANCGTTCTCGACGTATGGTNATNTAGGGGTAACTCTTATCGTCTTTAAGGTTGATATTGTAGCGGGGNTGGTGCTCTTTTATGAGGTTGTTTTCTAGCAGNANNGCNTCCCCTTCNGANTCNGTNACGATCACNTTTATATCCGCTACTTTCCNNACCATAACNGCGATACGNGCGCTNGTNACACTTTTCGTNAAGTAAGAGNTCACGCGCTTTTTNAGATCTTTAGCTTTTCCGATGTAGAGAATATTNCCGGCTTTATCCANNTGCTGATACACCCCCGGTTTGTTNGGAAGGGTTTTCAGCAAATTNGTNATGTGGATACTGTCNGCCATGCTTCAAAGATAAAAAAGGCCCGGCTCCCTTTGGGGCCGGGCCAGTGTNCTCNTGTTTAACGAGNGGGGACTACGTTTTTAAGAATGCTANTGGGCATCCATAATNGTGANNGTNCCGTTGACTGAATATTCATAGTCGTCGGAANCATTCACTAATTCTAANGTNTACATGTATACACCNTCTGCNAGCTTCGTACCGTTTTGGTTGGTACCNCGCCATGGGTTNGCATTNTCGTACAGGTATTCGCTCTGCCATACACGATCGCCCCATCTGTTGTANATGGTNAACTGGCTTANNTCTTNATAATCATCAATGTTCTGTATGATAAAGCCATCATTNACGTTATCGCCGTTTGGAGTAATNAAGTTTGGTACTACCACGGTGTCCGGGTAAGGCGGCGTATTAATGATGATAGGCAAACAGTTCGAATATGCAGTATACTGCGTATCTACTGGATCAGTTGTTCGGATACAAACGCGGTATTCACCTGGGGCTAGCTCTAGGAACATGCGGTAAGTAGTGTCTGGTGCAAGAACTGGATTCTGGGGAGAAGCCACGTGATCGTGAATCNNTTCACCCATCCATGTTCCTCCAATCTTTNCNTGCAAGAATACAGTGTAACTATCAACAGCCCATCCATTGTACTGGTTCCAGATAAGGTCTACAGGAATAGTATCCGGATCGATGATTGGTACCATACCGTTGCTGCGTTCGAGTAGCACACTTGCAATGCTATTCGTTGCTCCTTGCATGTCATCGTTGAGCTTCATGTCAACGCGGTATTCATAACTGTCTTGATCTACTTTGATAAAACCAATTTGGTTGTCTTTAAAGTCGTATTTGTATTGGTTGAAAACAGTACCTACTTTCTGATATTGCGCCTGACCTGGATCTTTGCGGAAGATTTGCCACTCTTGGAAAAGATAATCTGGGTACGATGAAGTATCTGCACTCCACTCAATGACTGGGTTCTGGTCTTCTTCGATGGTTACATTCTCCATCTCATAGATGGCATTGAAACAACCGGTAACGTTTAATTGAATAGTATCGAATTCGTTCATCGGGAAACCACATTTATTCAAGAGGGTATTTCCGTCATTACCAACTTTCGAGTACAAGAAATATTTTCCGTTTTTCGAGAGCGGTTTAAATAGCTTGATCGTCATCTGGGTTGCCTCATAGTTATTATCACAGTTTGCTGTGAAAGATTCTATCGCAAGCGGTTGCCCATCGGGTTTTGTTAATCGGAAGTCTGTACCATCAGGAGAAATGGATGAACAGTCTAATTTTACTTTAAATTTTAAAGTCACTGTGGAATCCAAACAGTTGTAATCTACNGTAGGAAGACCGTTATCTGGATCTTGATAAATACCAGGAGCTTGGTAGTCTAATTGGACTCCAGCCTGTGCATTTGGAGTACACGCGGAGGCAATAGCAATTTGCATATCGCGATTTACTTCACCAATCTTACGCCAAACGTAAAGAACAGAGTCATAGCGGTATTCATCCACTGTAACCGCCATTACATCAATCTCAACGGCGGAAGGCTTGAAAGTTATTAACCCTGAACTTGGGTGCATGTAAAGCGAGTTCGCGGGGGATGTGGTGATGGGTTGGTCGTAGGTCCAGCCGGCTGCATAGTTAATATTAGTAGGAGTACAGTTTGAACCTGCTCCAGCTTTAACGTGTGTAATTCTGTAGAATAAAGAATCGCCATCTGGTTCAACAGCACTTTGCTTCCAGTTGAACGTACGCCCAGTACAGAAAGCACGTACAGGCTCACTTACAAATTCAGGAGATGTATTTTGACCGATNTGGTTATTCAGTTTTGCTTCAATGTAAAAACCTTGAGAGGATGGGTTCACAATATTGTCTACGGCAGGGTTACGACAACACGTTGAGAAGGCAAAAGTCCAATCCGGGGCGTTACCGGGGATAGTAATTTCTCCCTCATAGGTTACAACATGAATAGTCACACCTGCGCTTGATGAACTTACACAATCAAACAAGGTCGGTGCGACTACTCCCGAACCGCTCGTTGATGGAGTGGTTTCAGTTAGAGTCGTACTTACTGTAGCGTAGTTTGCAGAACAAGCGTAAATGGTTGCACTTGTGGGTAACGTGATACCATTATTATCACGGTACAGACGCATGATAATTTTGTACTTATGGCTATTACCGGTCGAGCTGATATATTCGTACTGAAGATCACCTCCAGCGTTGTGCGATGCCGAAGCATTTTGAACGAAAAATACGAGTGCTATAGCAGTGTAAAGTGTTCTAAACAATGTTTTCATGAACGTGAGTGTTTGTAAGCCTGATTAACTGAACCTTAAATATCTTCAATTCCTGCTTCTTACACAAATGAAATGAGTAAACGTTTAGCTTTAGTGAGAGAGCAATGTGTAAACGGTAGAAAACCCAAGTAAACCGCCNGACAGAAGCTCTTGAAGCGTGTGTCTTTTAAGACTAATTCTGGACCAGGCAACAGCACTTAAAATGAGCAATAAAAGGATNAGGGAATCGGTCCCGCCTAAACCGTATCGTTGATGCAACCTTAAGAACAAGGCAAAGAACCCGGTTGCTCCCGCCATATGTGCACTACTCTTAAAGTAAGGGATGAGAATGGTGCTCACGATAAGTACGAATGCAGTACCGTAAACACTGAGGTAAATTTCCTCAGGCGCCATGGCCTTTTTAAGAAACGCAGCAGTCGCGAATGCGCAAGCTGCACCAGTCATGTAAGGATAAATACGGTCTTCACGTTTGATCAGGTGTACACTGGAGATGATTTTTGTCGCACGAAATAAAACGATTGCGATCAGTGGCGATGCATACGTACCCACAAAGACAGTNGATGTTATTTTGAAAATAGTACTCCAAGAATANGTTTCNGGNACGGACCAAAGCACAAANAAGGCGCCAACNGTCGGCATNATTCCNGGATGAAACAGGTAGCTNATNAACTGACTAAAGCCNTGTTTGAAACCNTGCATTTAGAGTTCTTTTCNCATTCTNGCCACTGGNATATCGAGNTGTTCTCTGTATTTNGCAACGGTACGACGGGCAATGGGATAACCTTTTTCTTTTAGAATTTTTGCAAGTGCATCGTCCGTCATGGGTTTTCTTTTGTTCTCCTCAGCGACTGTGTCCTCTAGAATCTTCTTGATTTCTCGGGTGCTGACTTCCTCACCATCTGCATTGGTCATGGATTCGGAGAAAAANCGTTTGATCAGAAATGTACCGTANGGNGTNTGAATGTATTTGTTCGAAGCCACACGACTGACCGTAGAAATGTCCATACCTATTTCTTCTGCAATATCTTTAAGAATCATGGGGCGAAGCTTGCGCTCGTCGCCGGTAAGAAAATAATCGCGTTGATAATTTAGAATGGACTGCATCGTGAGCATTAAGGTTTGTTGGCGCTGAACAATGGCGTCTATAAACCATTTCGCACTGTCCAATTTTTGCTTGACAAACAAGGCGGCTTCTTTTTCTGCTTTATTTTTCTCCTTACTGGCTTTGTAGTGCTCAAGCATTTCGCGGTACTGGTTGCTCAAGCTTAATTCAGGAGCATTACGACCGTTTAGCGTTAGTTCAAGCTCTTCATCTACGATTTGTAAGTTGTAATCGGGTATGACATTTTCTGTGGGTCGACTGAGATTAGAGGAGCCGCCCGGTTTTGGGTTTAGTCTCCCGATCTCCTCGATAGCGTCACGGAGTTCATCCTCATTGACGCCTAATCGGTCCATCAATTTTTGATAGTGGCGCTTTACGAAGCTGTCAAAATAATCTTCTAGAATGCTTAAAGCGAGATTCACCTTCAAAGAAGGACGTTTACGTTCCAATTGGAGTATCAAACACTCGCGTAAATCGCGACCACCGACTCCCGGAGGGTCTAGGTCTTGAATAATTTCGAGGAGTCGTTCAAGCTCCTTTTCTTCGGTAAATAAACCTTGAGAAAAAGCCAAGTCATCCACGATATCAATGAGTTCGCGTCGCAAAAGCCCATCGTCATCGATCGTACCGACGAGGTAGGTGGCCAATTCTAACTCCTCGGTATTTAAGTTCCGAAGGCGCAATTGTGAAATGAGGCTATCGTGAAAGCTTTCGTTAACGATGACCGGGGCTTCGTACAACTCGTCATCGGAGCTGTAGTTATTGGCTTTGGTTTTATAATCTGGTGTATCATCGTCTCCAAGATAATCGTCCCAATTAATTTCCTCCATCGAGTCGCGTACTTCGCGCTCGTCGGAAGCATCGTTTTCAAAGGTGTCTTCGGCTTTTTCTTTACCCTCCTGTAAGGCAGGGTTTTCCTCAATCTCTTGCTTGATTCGTGCTTCTAAACTTTGCGTGGGCAACTGCACAAGCTTCATCAGCTGAATCTGTTGTGGACTCAGCTTCTGTTGAAGTTTTTGTGCAAGAGTTTGCTTGAGCATAAGTTAGGAGGATCTTGGGGTTAGAAGTTTGCGCTACCCGGGGTTCTAGGGAATGGAATGACATCACGAATGTTGCCCATACCCGTCGAGAATTGCACTAAGCGCTCAAAGCCTAAACCGAAGCCGCTGTGTACACATGTTCCGAACTTCCGGGTTTCGAGGTACCACCAGAGTTCTTCTTCTGGAATCCCTACGGCAGCAACTTTTTCTTTGAGAACATCGTAGCGTTCTTCGCGCTGAGAACCCCCAACAATCTCTCCAATTCCAGGGAAAAGAATGTCCATGGCACGTACGGTCTTCCCGTCTTCATTTAAGCGCATGTAAAACGCTTTAATAGACGCGGGGTAATCGTATAATACTACAGGTGCCTTAAAGTGTTTTTCTACTAAGAAACGCTCGTGTTCACTTTGAAGATCTGCACCCCATTCTTCAATACGGTATTTGAATTTTTTCTTTTTGTTCGGCTTGCTGTTCTTCAAGATTTCAATCGCCTCAGTATATGAAAGACGCACGAAATCGTTGTTGGCTACGAATTCTAATTTCTCGATCAGGCCTTGTTCCGCGCGTTCATTCTGTGGCTTCCCTTTTTGCTCCTCTGCATAGCGACTGTCGAGGAATGCCAAATCTTCACGGCAGTTGTCCAGGATGTAGCGCAGACAGTATTTTAGAAAGTCTTCCGCGAGGTCTATGTTCATGTTTAAATCATGAAACGCCATTTCGGGTTCGACCATCCAGAATTCTGCCAAATGTCGCGTTGTATTTGAGTTTTCGGCGCGGAACGTCGGTCCGAAAGTATATATTTTACCCAGAGCTAAAGCGCCTAGTTCACCCTCCAGTTGACCGCTTACGGTTAAATGGGTTTCTTTACCGAAAAAATCTTCAGCAGGGTCGCCTCCTGTAGCAGGGAGGGTGCTGACTCGGAACATCTCACCCGCACCTTCGGCATCAGATCCGGTAATGATAGGGCTGTGCCAGTTGACAAAACCTTCCTTATTNAAGTAGTTGTGTATCGCAAACGAAAGTGCATGCCGCACTCGGAATACCGCGCTGAAAGTGTTCGTACGCGGTCGTAAATGTGCAATATCACGCAAAAATTCTAAGCTGTGCTTTTTGGGTTGGAGCGGATAGTCTTCGACAGGAGCATCGCCTAAAACCTCAAATGAATCCACAATAATTTCTACAGTTTGTCCTTTTCCTTGGCTTTCTACAAGCTGACCGGAAATAGAAAGACAGGATCCTGTAGTGATGCGCTTGAGTTCGCTTTCNTCCTCTTTTTCAAAATCGACTACACATTGAAGGTTTGTTAGCGTAGAACCATCGTTAATGGCAACGAAACGATTACTGCGANAAGCGCGAACCCANCCTTTGATGGTGATGTTGGTGCCAATNGGTGGCGATTGTAAGAGGTGTTTAATACTCATGATTCTACATTATTTATAACAAAGATGCTATTTCGGCGTGATATTTCAGTACGATTGCTGTGCGTTTTTCAAAAAAAACACAGTCTTTGGCACGAAAGTTGTTCAAAACGGGAAACATTGGAAACATTTTTTAGAACATTTGTTTCCAATGTGGGTTACCCTCGTGTAAACTCCGTACCTCACTCAACGAATTGAATGGAATCTGAATTGTCCCGCGTATTGTTCAACAGCATCGAATTGTTTCTGCAGTTCGGTATTAAGAGCGTGAACATGGATCAGATCGCAAGCCGTTGTGGAATATCGAAAAAGACATTGTACAAACACGTCAAAAACAAAGAGGATTTATTGGAGAAAGCTTTCGAGCAAGCGGTTGTCTTTATGAAGGCGGAACTGGAAGAAGCCATTTCCAATGTGGATGGGAATGCCATTGATCAACTTTTTGCCATGGAGCGCTTCGCTGAGGTGCATATGCGCGACGACAAGGATCGTATGTTGCACCAATTGGAACATTATTATCCTTCCATTGCAACTAATATGAAAGCCAAACGTGAGGATATCGTTTTTACGGTAACCAAACGCAATTTAGAACGCGGTATTAGTGAAGGTTTATATCGTGAGGACCTCCATGTAGATCACATTTCATTGTTGTATTACGGTCATGTTTTGGCGGTACATGAAGGAGTGATTTCAAACGAGCATATCAAATTGGACCAATTGCGCAAGACCAGCTTGCGCTATCACATTCGCGGTATCGCAACTGC
>NYXD01000002.1 GCA_002685435.1 Cryomorphaceae bacterium
TCTTCATCCTGTCCAAAGCAGAAATACAAATGTTCTTCGGGTTGGAAGCCTGAATATGAAAGGGATTCAATAGTTTCCGTGAGTGCAATGAGTGCGCTTTTATTGTCAAGTGTGCCGCGTCCGTAAATCCACCCTTCGACTCCGCCCGTAGAATCGGCCACAAAGTCACCGGAAAACGGAGCTGCCGACCATTCAGCTATACTTTTCCTGTCTACAGGAACGACATCTTGATGTGCTATAAAGAGGTAGTTTTTTGTTGCCGCTTTAGTACCAGGCCAATGCAGGAGATAGGTATGTGTACTAAATGTGTCCACTTCTAACGTTTCGAAAACGCTAGGGTAAGAAGCGCGAAGGAATTGGCCAAAGGCGTCAAAAGCAGCTGTATCGAGCATTCGTGGGTCTTGGCTAATGGTCTCATATTGTATGCTCTTTGCCAGCCTGTCTTGAGAACCACCTAACGGAGGAAATACGACGGCTTCTGTTGGAACTTCATAACGTGCTTGAACCGATTTTAATTTCAGTAGTGGCATTAGACCAACGAGAACGGCTACTAAGAGAACAAGTGTAGATAAAATGTATTTTTTCACAGTGGAGTAGTGCTTCGTGAGGATTCGTAACTTTGTGAAAAATACGAATAGATGTACACAGGATTACTACACTTGCATCATTGGCTGCCATTTGTCTACTTATTGTTGATGTTGGTGGTTTTGGTTCAGAACTTTTTAGTTTGGAAATCGGATAACCCGTTTACGGATAAATTAGCACGTCAAAACAAAATAGCGGTGCTATTAACGCACCTACAGATCACTATCGGATTAATTATGTTGTTTGGTTTTAACCTAGACATGTTCTCTGATATGGGAACTGTAATGGGCGATGCAGGATTACGATTTAAATATGTAGAACACCCGACAACCATGATTTTGGCTGCAGTTCTAATTACTATCGGTAATGCAAAGTCAAAGCGCGCGGAAGTTGCTTCGGCCAAAGCTAAATCTGTAGTTGTTTGGTTTGGTATTGGATTGTTCTTAATCGCCCTGCGCATGCCTTGGGCTGAATTCCTTCAAGGCGCCTAAGGGCAGCCCTAATTTATGATTGAGCTTAAGAAAAAGAATACGCTCGAGCGTGAGCGCTGTATTCTTATTGGTATCGTTAACCGGGATCAGGACGAAGAGAAGTCAAGAGAATACCTCGAGGAACTTCGCTTTTTGGCCGATACNGCGGGTGCCGATACGGTTCATATGTTCACTCAAAAGCTTTCCCAATCCAACTCGAGAACGTTCCTGGGTTCTGGTAAAATGGAAGATATCAAAGGCTTTGTAAAAGCAGAGAACATTGATATGATCATTTTTGACGANGAACTCACNCCNTCTCAGNTAAAGAATATTGAAGCTTTGATGGAAGTNAAGGTCATGGATCGCACGAATTTAATTCTAGATATTTTTGCGGCACGTGCGCAAACCTCCTATGCTAGAACGCAAGTAGAATTGGCCCAGTATCAATATTTACTTCCTCGATTGACTAGAATGTGGACGCACCTTGAACGTCAAAAAGGAGGGATTGGGATGCGCGGTCCAGGGGAAACGCAGATTGAAACAGACCGCCGTATCATACAACAGAAGATTTCGTTGCTTAAGAAAAAGTTACAGAAGATTGATGTTCAAATGAGCACGCAACGCGGTAATCGCGGAAAAGTGGTGCGCGTAGCTTTGGTAGGATATACTAACGTTGGTAAGAGCACGCTACTTAATTTACTTTGTAAAACTGATGTACTTGCAGAAAACAAGCTATTTGCTACACTAGACACAACGGTACGCAAGATTAACATCGACAACTTACCGCTATTGCTAACCGATACCGTGGGTTTTATTCGCAAGCTTCCAACGCAATTGGTTGAGAGTTTTAAATCGACCCTTGACGAGGTTCGGGAGGCTGATGTGTTGCTTCATGTGGTGGANATTAGCCACCCCAGTTTTATGGATCACATAGAAAGTGTGAATATTATACTTCAAGAAATTGAAAGTATGGATAAGCCGTGTATCATGGTATTNAACAAAATCGATGCTTTTACCTACAATGAGCCGGATGAATTTGATTTAGAGCTTACAGAAGAANACTACGATNTAGCNCAATGGAAGCGCACTTGGATGAATAAGGTTGGCGAACGAGCTGTCTTTATCAGTGCGCAAGACAAAAATAATATTGATGAATTGAGAAAAACGTTGTANCGTGTGGCTGCAGAAATCCATTCGACAAGGTTTCCTTTCAATACCTTTTTATACTAATTTTCACTCATTATGAGTCAGAGACCTATTAAAAAGAAGGATAGCCTTCACTACCACCAAATGCCTAAGCCCGGTAAAATAGAGGTAGTTCCTACAAAACCTTCAAACTCNCAACGCGACCTGAGTATTGCGTATTCGCCAGGTGTTGCTGACCCGTGTATGGAGATCGCTGCGAATCCTGAAGACGTTTATAAATACACGGCTAAAGGAAATTTAGTTGCGGTGATAACAAACGGAACAGCNGTTTTGGGATTGGGGGACATAGGCCCGGAGGCTTCAAAACCAGTGATGGAGGGAAAGGGTGTACTGTTCAAGATTTTCGCTGATATCGATGTTTTTGACCTTGAACTGGATGCAAACGATCCTGATAAATTCATTGANGCAGTTAAGGCGGTTGCGCCCACTTTTGGTGGCATCAATCTAGAAGATATTAAAGCGCCAGATTGTTTTTACATCGAGCAACGACTGAAAGAGGAATTGGATATTCCTATTATGCACGATGATCAACACGGTACCGCTATCATTACTGCGGCAGCATTGCTGAATGCCCTAGAGATTTCCGAGAAGAATATTGAAGAAGTCAAGGTCGTTTTTAATGGTGCCGGCGCCTCTGCTATTTCCTGTGCGAAGCTGTATCTGGCATTAGGGGTTAAGTCGGAGAACCTATTCATGTGTGATTCTAAAGGGCTCATTGTTACATCTCGCGGTGAACTNACACCTGAAAAAGAAATCTTTGCTAAAGATTACAAAGAAGCACAGTTGGCAGATTTAATGAAAGACGCAGATGTATTTGTCGGCCTTTCAAAGGGTGGTATTGTATCTAAGGCTATGGTTAAGAGCATGGCTCCAAACCCTATTGTTTTTGCTTTGGCAAATCCAGATCCTGAGATTACTTATGAAGATGCTATGGACGCACGAGAGGATATTATTATGGCCACTGGACGTAGTGATAATCCGAACCAGGTGAATAATGTACTGGGCTTCCCGTTTATTTTCCGTGGCGCTTTAGATGTTCGTGCAACGAAGATCAACGAGGAAATGAAATTGGCTGCCGTTCGTGCCATTGCAGAATTGGCTAAAGAGCCTGTTCCAGAGATTGTTAACCTTGCCTATTCCGAGAGTAATTTAACTTTTGGGCATACATATATTATCCCGAAACCTTTTGATCCGCGCTTAATAACTACGGTTGCACCTGCTGTTGCACGCGCAGCTATGGAAAGTGGAGTTGCAAAGGCACCCATTACGAATTGGAAGGCATACAGTCGTGAACTGAGTGACCGATTAGGTCGTGATGATAAGTTTATCCGTTTGTTGAATGAAAATGCACGCAGACATCCACAGCGCATTGTCTTTACTGAAGGAGATAATTACCGCATTTTGAAGGCTGCAGANATTTTGATAAGCAATGGCGTAGCAAAACCAATTCTACTAGGTTCAAAAGAAAAGATGGAAGCCATTATTGAAGANTACCAGTTGGAACTTCAAGAAGCNGAATTCATTGATATAATGGCAGACCGTGANGGACGNGAGANGTACGCNNCACAGATGTATGAATTCAGAAAACGTAGAGGCTGGACCATGGGTGAATGNCGNTCGAAAATTAAGTCTCGNGAATACTATGGAAATATGATGCTNCGCGANGGCGGAGCAGATGCATTGATNAGTGGTTTGACCGTTAAGTACCCAACAGCCTTNCGNCCTATTCTTCGTATNATNGGTATGGAGGAAGGCATGCGTAAAGCGGCCGGAATGTATATNCTNTTNAGTAAACGNGGNCCNNTGTTCTTCGCNGATACCACTATNAATTTNGANCCTACGGTTGAAGATTTAGTGCAAATGGTATTGAATGTTGCNGACACTGTTAAGCGNACAAANATNACCCCNAAAGTCGCCCTTTTGAGCTATTCTAATTTCGGTTCTTCAAACGGACCGGATGCGCNTAAAATGGCAAAGGCNAGNGCAATCTTGCGTAANGAGCACCCAGATTTGATTGTTGANNGNGAAATGCAGGCNAANTTTGCGTTAGAGCCNGAATTANTNGAAGAAAGTTTCCCNTTTTCTGATCTNGTAGGNCACCGAGCGAATGTNTTTATTTTCCCGAATCTCGCAGCNGGAAANATNACNTACAAAATGCTNCAGAGNTTNGGNGCAGCNGAGGCNATNGGNCCNATGTTGATTGGTANAAAANATAGTGCGCANGTNTTACAATTNGGCGCATCGGTGCGTGAGATTGTNAACATGGCNACATTAGCNGCTGTAGATGCACGTAATAGAAANGTGAAGAANGNCTAGCCTAAACTNTAAAGNAGTGGGCGAGAAGGTGCAGCGTCNTTTTCNATNGGNGCNACCTGAAGTANTAANGCATACGGACCNTCGGCTACTGACATTGGCACATGGGCCAGTTCTGTAATGGTACGGTGTAGAGATTCCTCAGGTTGTGGTCCCCAGAAGGCATGATGACAAGCAAGTGCCCCGCCATCCTCTTCCTGGTCTACACTGGGTTGATCAATGATTAAATGATCGACCCCTTGCTCCCTTAGAAAAGTTCCAATGGCGGCTTCGAGAAAAGGCCAGTCGGTCCCACTAAACTTTTTCGTGGCAGGGTGATTACCTGTATTCGTTCTGAATACTACGGATTTTGTCGCGAAGGTCCAGCCCTTAGCCTGGGCTTGAGTCCAAACCGCATGAAAGTCAGCGAACCGGACTCGACCTTCTTGAGGCAGTAGGGTAAGAACGAGCGACTTCGTCATAACATCGCGGAAATATTCATTGATGCTGTGGCGTTTTTCAGTGATATGTCCGGCGGTTTCGGTATGTGTTCCGTGGGCATGCGGATTGAACTGGACATTGAAAAAATTCACACTTCCACCGTTAGCAACACTACCCGTCCATTCTCCCAATACCACCGGTGAAAATTGAGGCGCATCGATATACCACGCTCGCGCAACATCGCTAACGGCTAGGCTTAAATCAGCGATGGGTTTGGAAAAGTCAATAGTCAATTTCATACTGCACGGTGAGGTTAAATACTAAGCGTTGTAGTGATTTAGATTTATTTCAAGATACGCTCTTTTCAGTGAAAAAGGGTCTTAGCGTTCCTCAGGACTTAAAAACAGTTCGGCTATAATGGCATCGCTCTGCATCCATTGATCAGGAAGTATAGCGAACCCATTTACCGTGCACGTTATTAAACCTTTAGCCTCGGCTGTTTGAACGTTCCGCTTCATTCGCTCTAGTCGCGAATGGTCTAGACCGACCGGTACATCACTTTTCCAAACAAATCCCTTTGCGGTTCTCAGTCGAACCATGAGTCGCTCGTTGAGTAGATCTATTAAAGTCAGCTTTTCGCTGGGCACCTCCGCCCCTTTAGCGTATAANNNGTTATTTGAAATGTTCCACCAACGCTTTTTCCCGTCGAAGGAGTGTGCACCGGGACCTATACCTAAATAAGGTTGGCCACTCCAATAATGGCTGTTGTGTCGGCTGTATTTATCGGGTTGAGCGAAATTTGAGAGTTCATAATGGGTGTAACCCTGTGCTGATGCCCATGCGCGTAAGGCCTCAAATTGCGCGACAATAACCTCGTCTGAAGGTAGGGTGGTTTTTCCGGAGCGTACATCGTTATAGAGCACAGTTTTCTCTTCAACAGTAAGTGCATAGCAGCTGAGGTGCGGTGGAAGGTAGTCGGCCAATTGCTCCAATTGTCGCTTCCAGCTTTCCACCGTACTGCCTGGCATTCCATACATAAAATCTACGCTATAATTTTTAATAGGACCGTTTGCGATCCATTCCAAGCATTGTATGGAATGCGATGCATCGTGCGCCCTGTTCATGGATTGAAGTTCGAGGGTATTAAAACTTTGTAGACCTATGCTTAATCGCGTTATCCCTATACTATACCAAGCCTCTAATTTTTCAGGTGTGATATCATCTGGATTGGCCTCAAGGGTAATTTCAATGGAAGGCGAAAAAGAATACAACGACTGTGCTTTATCAATGAGGCGAGCTAGATCGGTCACCGCCAAAAAACTGGGCGTGCCACCTCCAAAGTAGAAGCTATTAATGGTAGCTCCATTCCAGGGCTTTTGCATGGATCGCATTGCCATTTCCGCGTGCATTGCTTCAAGCACCGCAGATTCTGTCGAACGTTGGGTTGAAAAATGGAAGTCACAATAATGACAGGCCTGTTTGCAATAGGGGATGTGTAAATAGAGAGTGGTCGAGTTCATTAAGCCAGTGGAAGCGAAATTTTAAACGTTGTTCCTTCTCCCGGAATACTTTGCTCAAGTATTAATTTTCCACCATGGTATTCCTCGACAATTCGTTTGGCAAGACTCAGTCCTAGCCCCCATCCGCGACTTTTACTTGTAAAACCAGGTTCGAAAATTTTACGTTGATCAGCAGGAGCAATACCACGTCCCGTATCTCTAATCCGCACCACGGCGCGGCCTGATTGTATTTTCTTTTCGACAGCGATTACGCCCGTACCGTCCATTGCATCCGCAGAATTTTTAATCATGTTTTCGAGGACCCAACTGATCAGTTGTTGGTTATGATTCGATGCTTTTGCACCTTCCATTTCGAGGGATAGCGTGATTTTTTTACCCAATCTANTTCTTAAGTATTCTACCGTACGGGTCACAGTCTCGTCTAGATTATTGTCAGTTCGTTCGGGTTGCGAGCCTATTTTACTGAAGCGATCGGTAATATCCGTTAATCGGTCTATGTCCTTTTCCATTTCCCCAAATGCGATTTCCTGAGGATACTGCTCTTTAAGGTACGCCAACCAGCCCATCAATGCACTCAANGGAGTCCCGATCTGGTGCGCAGTTTCTTTCGCCATACCGGTCCAAACTTTATTTTGTTCAGAGCGACGGGCATTTGAAAAGGCCATGTAGCTTATGAGCATGTACACACCGATCACGCCCAATAGGATGAGTGGGTAGAGGCGTAATTTCGTGAGTAGGTTGGACCCTTTGTAATAGAGGAAATTGATTTGCCCATCTGCGTATGAATTTTCCAAAACACTACCGCTCGATTTAAATTCTTCTAATTTTCGGGCAAGGTACTTATCGGGATTGCTTTCCGGAGTTTTAAGGTTGCGGTGTGCAATAATAGTACCCTCGCTATCTGTTAGAATGACAGGAATCGTCGTGTTGTCTTGTATTATTTGGGTGTAGAAGCTAAGATTTACATCATCTTCTGCAAAGAATACTGCCTCTACGGCTTCGGCCCAGCGTTTAATTTTTAGTTCCTCCTCTGCACGCAATTCTTTTAAGAAAGATTCTGTGTAAAACAAAGAAGCAAGGCCAATGACTGTGCCGAATGCGATGAGCGCAATCTTCCAGCGAATTTTTCGTGTATACACATCCCAGTTCATACCACTAAACTAGCGCTTTCTTTCCTACATTTGCTGCATGTCACGCGCATTAGTCATTATACCCACATACAACGAGATTGAAAACATCGAAAAGATGCTCAACACCGTCATGGCTTTGCCAGGGGACTACGAGGTATTGATCGTTGATGACGGTTCACCAGACGGAACAGCGGATTTGGTGCGTAGGTTGATGCAAGCTCACGGGGGACGTATTCATCTAGAAGAACGTTCGGGTAAGCTTGGTTTAGGAACGGCTTACATCCATGGCTTTAAGTGGGCTTTGGCTCGTGAATATAGCTATGTCTTCGAGATGGATTGTGATTTCTCCCACAACCCGAAGGATTTACCAAGATTGCTTGAGGCATGCGAAAATGGCGCTGATGTAAGTATTGGTTCACGTTACGTTCAAGGCGTAAATGTGGTGAATTGGCCCATGAGTAGAGTATTATTGAGTTATTTCGCCTCAGTGTATGTCCGTTTCATCACTGGAATGCCTATTCAGGACGCCACTGCCGGTTTTAAATGCTACAAGCGTGAAACATTAGCTGCGATTGACTTTTCAAAAATCCATTTCGTTGGTTATGCATTCCAGATTGAAATGAAATTTACCGCTTGGCGNAAAGGACTGGTTGTACAGGAAGTNNCAGTTATTTTCACNGATCGNACNGAAGGCACAAGTAAAATGTCAAGNGGAATTATCAAAGAAGCCATTTTTGGNGTCATAAAACTGAAAATTTGGAGTTGGTTTACCAAACCCTAAATAATCCCTACTCATAAATGTTGAAATCGTATCTCATTAAAAATGCCCGCATGGTCAATGAGGGTAAAGTCATTGAAGGGGATTTACTCGTAGAAAACGGTAGAATCTCGAAAATAGATGACTCTATCGGCCCGAAAAATGGGAATGTAACTATAATCGATGCCAACGGTAAATTCCTCTTACCAGGAATTATCGACGACCAAGTGCACTTTAGAGAGCCTGGGCTTACACATAAAGGTGATATTCATTCAGAATCGCGTGCTGCGGTAGCTGGAGGAGTTACCTCCTATATGGAGCAACCCAATACTAAGCCNGCAGCCCTCACGATAGAGGAGTTGGAAAAGAAGTATGCACGTGCAGCAGAGGTCTCGTTGGCTAATTATAGCTTTAATATGGGTGCTTCAAACGATAACCTCGAAGAGTTGAAGAAGGTGAGTAAGCGCGATGTAGCTGGTATAAAAATATTCATGGGTTCTTCTACAGGTAATATGTTGGTTGACGAACAGAAAACCTTAGAAGGGATTTTTCAATTGGACCATCAGCTGATCACACATTGTGAGGATGAAGCCACTATTAAAGCAAACTTAGAGCGTGCAAAAGCNGAGTATGGTGAAAATATTCCTATGTCACAACATCCTGTGATTCGAAGTGCGCAAGCCTGTTATTTAAGTTCATCTACGGCCGTAGATTTNGCTAAGAAATACAACAGTCGACTCCACGTTTTTCACATCAGTACCGGAAAAGAAACGAAGCTGTTTTCCAACCGTAAGCCTTTAGTGGAGAAGCGGATTACTTCGGAAGTTTGCGTTCACCATTTGTGGTTTGATGATAGTCAGTACGAAAAAAAAGGCAGTCATATCAAATGGAATCCAGCAGTAAAGACTGCTGAGGATAGAGATGCGCTCTGGAAAGCACTACTGGACGACCGATTAGATGTAATCGCCACAGATCATGCACCGCACACTCTCGATGAGAAAGCAAATACCTATTTGAACGCACCTTCTGGTGGTCCGTTGGTGCAACACGCGCTCCCTGCGATGATGGAACGGGTGCACGACGGAACCTTTACGATCGAAAAAATGGTGGAAAAAATGTGTCACAATCCTGCGATTTTATTTCGGATGGAGGAGCGGGGCTTTTTACGTGAAGGGTATCATGCAGACTTAATTTTAGTAGAGCCCAACCAGCCTTGGAATGTGAATAAGCAGAATATTTTATACAAATGTGGATGGTCACCGTTCGAAGGGAACCTGTTTAAATCTAAAGTGACACATACTTTCGTAGGCGGTCATCTCGCGTTCAAAGACGGAAAAATAGACGATAGTGTATTGGGCGCACGTTTAGTATTTGATAGAGACTAGAAGATGATGCGATCCGGGAACTATGGAGTAAACTTATTATTCATCCTTTTCGTAGGGTGCACTTCTCCCGAGGTGAAGATTCCTGAGAATATCTTGACGCAAGAACAGATGANGCCGATTTTGGTAGATATCCATGTAATAGAAGGTGCTCGAAACGGTTCCATCATGCTTGGCGATACAAACGGTATCGAAGATTACTATGCTAAAGTCTATGAGAAATATGGGATCACTGAGGATCAATTCAAATCAAGCTTCGCTTTTTACAGCGACAACCCAACGGTATTTATACCGATCTATGAAGAAGTTCTGGATTCGCTCAAAGCAAACGGTGCACTTTTGGCTAAAAAAGGGATAGAAATCGAATATGAAGATTAAAAAAATCCTTTTGATTTTCGCCTGTTGTGCAAGCACGTTAGTTGCCCAAGAAAAACCAGGTCTGTACTTCACCTGCGCTGCTGCCGATCAGTATCCTGCGCGTATTGCCTACGAAATATTGGATGCCAATGAACAACGACTTGCAGTGGGCTTTGCGGAAATCCAATCAGCAGCAGATACTGCGTATGTTGAGGTGCAGTTGCCTGAACGCTTNATGGTACAGGTGTATGAAGATGCCAATCGCAATGATAAATTGGACCGTGGACTGTTTACGCAACCGCTCGAGCGCTACGACTTTAGTAATGAAGCTTGGGTGTTTTTAGGTAAGCCTGATCTGGAAGATGCCTTAGTACAACGTCAAGGTCCTGCGCANTACTTGCATTTTCAACTCAAAGACGTTTTAGACTAGATCTTCTAGGAAGTCAACTACCAATTTTGAAAACGGTTCTCGAGCTTCTGCATGCACCCAGTGCCCTGCCTGAGCAATGGTCTCGATGCGTGCCGCAGGGAAATGGTCTAAAATAGCATCTTCGTCTTCCGCTGTAATGTAGCCGCTTGCGCCGCCTGCGATGAATAAAGTGGGTCGATCAAAGTAGCCGAATTCCAAAGGTGTGCCTACTTCTTGAAGCTGGTCTTCAAGGGCTTCGAGATTGAATCGGAATGCCAATTTTTCTTTTGTCTGCCAGTGTAAGCTCTTCATAAAGAATTGGCGAATGCCAGCATTGTCAACGCTTTTCGCAAGAATTGCATCTACTGCACCTCGTGAGTGAATGGTATTGAAATCGATGGACTTCATTGCATTAATATAGCCTTGGTGGTGAATGGGGTAAGCCTTTGGAGCAATATCTACAACGACTAAGGCCTGTACGCGCTCCGGTCGACTTACAGCAAAGTTCATGGCCGTTTTTCCGCCCATGCTGTGGCCTAAGATGACCGCTGTATTTAATCCTTTTGCGTCCATATAGGCTTCTAGGTCCGCCGCCATTACATCGTAATTATGTAAGCCAAGATGTGGTGACTTTCCGTGGTTGCGCTGGTCTACGGCATGTACTTCCCAACCTAAGCCAGCCCAGTATTTTGCGTGNGTCGCCCAATTGTCTCCCATGCCAAACAAACCGTGCAGAATAATCAGTGGTGCTCCTTCGCCGTATACTTTAGAGAACAACGGAACTACTTCCATGCGGTCGGGTTCAAACAGTTTCTGTATTGTTGAATGGCATTGTGAAGCCCTAAATAAAGTGAATCAGCGATCAATGCGTGACCAATGCTTACCTCGTCCAGTGTGCCATAAAGCTTCTGGGCAAAAAAGCTAAGGTTTTCAAGGCTGAGGTCGTGTCCGGCATTCACACCGAGACCAATGCTTTTCGCAAAGACTGCGCTGTTAACATAAGGAGCAACTGCGGCGGCGCTATCTTTTGCATAATCCACGGCATACGATTCCGTATACAATTCGATACGATCTGTACCTGTAGCTTTTGCCGCTACAATCTGCTTATTATCGGTTTCAATAAAAATGGATGTGCGGATGCCTGCATCTTTAAAAGTTCCGATAACCGCTGTCAGTAGTTCTTTGTGCTCAATGGCGTTCCAACCTGCATTTGAAGTCAAAACACCGGGAGGGTCGGGAACAAGCGTGACTTGTGCAGGTCGATTTGCCAACACAAGTGCAATAAATTCCTCATTTGGATACCCTTCGATATTGAACTCCGTCGTTACTGCAGGAGCTAAATCTGCAACATCACTATAGCGAATGTGACGCTGATCTGGCCTAGGGTGTACGGTAATTCCTTCAGCTCCGAAACGCTCACAATCGAGCGCGACTTTTAAAACGTTAGGTACATCGCCGCCTCTTGCATTGCGAAGGGTAGCGATCTTATTGATATTTACGCTGAGTTTTGTGTGATCGTTCATGGGGGCAAAGCTAAAGAAAAGGGCTATGTTTGTTATGAAATGTTACAAGAAACACTACATACAGAACCCATCAAAGGGATTATTCTTGAGACAACAATAGCTGAGGCTTTGGAGTTCATGGAGGATCTTAAAATTAGCCACCTTCCCGTGGTTACGAATGAAGGCATGTATGCTGGGCTTTTGAGCGAAGATGCGCTTTATGAAGCCCAAGACGATACAGCGTATGTACAGAGTGCTTTACGCCCCGCTTTTGTACCTCACGTGATAGAAGGTGCTCATTTTTTCGAGATCATGGAAGTTTGCACGCAACACCGGATTACGCTGGTACCCGTGGTCAATAAAGAAGGACGCTATATCAATTCTTATTTATTATCTGATATTCTAGAGTTTTTTAGAGCAACGCCTACTTTGCTTCAATCGGGTGCCATCCTCGTGGTGAGTATTGCGACAGACCAATACAGCGTTATAGACATTGCACACGCTGTAGAACACAATGATGCTAAGCTCTTAGGGCTGTGGATGACACATCAAGCGAACGAAACCGCTCTGCAGTTGACATTGAAGGTTAATTTAGAGCATACGGCGCCTATTATCAAGAGTTTACAACGCTACGGCTACGAAATAGAAGGTATCTTTGGCGATGAATCGTACGATGCCGATTACCGCGAACGTTACGACCATTTAATGAACTATTTGAAGTACTCATGAGAATAGCACTCTTTGGACGCACGCCTAAAGCCACGAACCTGCCTTATCTAGAGGTGGTGTTAGAGAAATTGGTCGAAGAAGGCGTTGATTTTGCAGTATATCATACCATGGTTGGGGCCTGTGACGAAATTAAAACGGACGAATTTCCTGAAATGCATTTTTCAACCTATGCAGACGAGGAAGAATTGGAAAATTTCGATCCGCATTTCCTCATTTCTTTAGGGGGAGATGGGACGATACTCGATGCAACGGTACTCATACAGAATAAGGACATTCCGATTTTAGGAATAAATATGGGCCGATTAGGGTTTCTTGCGAATGTTGCGAAAAGCAATATTGAGACCTCATTAGACGCGCTTTTTAGCGGTAGATTCCAATTGGATTTTCGTTCATTGTTACAGATTCGCACCTCGTGTAACCGTGTGGTCAAGCCGAATTTCGCATTAAATGAGATTACTATCGCAAGGAAGGAAACCACCAGCATGATTACTGTGCATACCTATTTGAACGGTGCGTATTTAAACAGTTACTGGGCGGATGGCTTAATAGTAAGTACGCCGACAGGTTCCACGGGGTATAGTTTGAGTTGTGGCGGCCCCATTATAATGCCAAATAGTGAAAATTTTGTTCTCACTCCTATTGCGCCGCACAATTTGACCATGCGTCCTTTCGTTATCTCTGACAATAACACGCTCCGTCTTCGCATAGAAAGTCGGGAAAACGAATTTTTAACATCATTGGACAGTCGAATACACAGTTTTGATACGACCACGGAACTCTTCATTCAAAAGGCCGATTTCCGCATCGCATTAGTGCAAACTGAGCTACAAGATTTCCCATCTACACTCCGTAATAAATTAAGCTGGGGACTAGATTACAGGAATTAATTCATGAAAAAAGCACTCCTTTATTTCCTGCTTTTTAGCAGTTCTTTCCTTCATGCCCAATTTTATGAGTTGGGTTTAGGCGGTTCGGGAACATTGTTTCATGGCGATGTCGGAGCGGTTGGAACTAATGCTCAGGGGGCGTATGGATTCTTACCAAACCAACCTGTGGGTCAAATCACCTTACGTCGTCAATACAATTGGCATTGGAGTACACGAACGAATTATTACCGTGGCTACGTAGGCGCCTCAGATACATGGTCGAAAGATGATTTTAAATTAAACCGAGAGATTGCCTTCAGAACAGAAATTTCCGAATTCAGCTACATGACCGAATTTAATTTCTGGCCGTATGGAACGGGCACGAAATTCAAGCGTTCCTTTTATGTGTTCGGTGGATTGGGTTTAACATTTTATAATCCTCAAGGTTTTTACCAAGAGGAATGGCACAATCTACGTGAGTTAGGTACCGAAGGTCAACAAACGGAATTGAGTGATCAACTTTTCTACGGCAACACCACCCTCACGGTTCCTTTTGGTATGGGTTACCGCCAGAGTTTAGGGCGCGATTTTAGTCTAACGGCAGAATTAGGCTGGCGCAGGTACGGTACGGATTACATGGACGATACCAGCGGAGATTTTGTTGATGCCGCGGCATTAGAGGAGGAGCGAAATGCAGTTGCGGCCTATTTTTCAAACCCCGGAAACGTCTCTTATTCAAATGGATTGGCTCGAGGCACTGCTGAACAGCGAGATTGGACTATTTTTGCCGGACTGACCCTATTTTACAACCTAAGTCCTCGAGATGAACGCTGCAGTGGATTCTAAAGTTTTTAAAGCTAATCGGCTTAAGGCCGGGCTAAACCCAAAGCATATGCCTGAGCATATTGCTGTCATTATGGACGGCAATGGTCGCTGGGCAAAACAGCAGGGTTTTAGGTCGCGGGTTCGTGGCCATGAAGTAGGGGTAGAGGCATTAAGAAGAATAACTACGGCATCGGCCGAATTAGGTTTAAACTACCTTACTGTTTACGCCTTCTCTACTGAAAACTGGAATCGACCGAAGGCGGAAGTAGACGCCTTAATGAATATTCTAATGACTGCATTAGAAAAGGAATTGCCAACATTAATGGGCAATAACGTACGTCTCTGTGCTATAGGTAACGTAGATACCTTACCGACAAAAGCAAATAAAAAGTTAATGTCTGTTATTCAGTCTACAGCAAAGAATGATGGGTTAACTTTGACGCTTGCGTTGAGTTACGGCTCACAGGATGAAATGGTGCAAGCCATTCGCAAGATTGCTCAAGATGTTGCTGAAGGAACAATACTTCCAGCAGATATTAATGAAGCGGCAGTGGAACAACATTTGTTTACTGCCGGAATGCCACATCCGGATCTCATGATCAGGACTAGTGGCGAGCAGCGAATCAGCAACTATCTGTTGTGGCAACTGGCCTACGCAGAGTTATATTTCACGCCTGTTTTATGGCCCGATTTCGACGCATCCGGTTTATACGATGCAATAGCGGCTTTTCAAAAACGCGAACGCAGGTTCGGGCAAACCACAGAACAGTTAACGGCAGAATAAAGACATGAAGAATACCCTTTGGGCACTTATACTCACTCTAGTTTCTTTCACAACCACTGCGCAAGTGGTTCAAAACGGTGATTTTGGCCTCATTCCAGGAATTGACTACGAGGTAGCCGGTATAACGGTGAGTGGCGCGCAGGATTTAGATCCGAACGTTGTGATTATGCTCACTAATATTCGAGTGGGCGATAATATTCAATTCCCTGACCCAAAAATATCAGACGCCATCCGTACCCTATGGCGCCAGCAACTTTTCGAGAATATCACCTTTAGTGTAGTAAATAAGAGTGGAAAAAAAGTCTATTTAGACATTCGCTTGAAGGAGCTACCGAAGATGAGTAAGTATTTTATTACAGGCGTTAAAAAAACTTGGAAGGACGATATTCGTGAAGAGCTAGATCTACGTGCTGGAAAAGTGGTGAATGAGAATCTAGTGGTCATGAGTCGTAACAAGATTCAATCGTATTTCCGCGAAAAAGGCTATTTAAACGCCTCCGTCGATATTACCCAGGAACGTGATACAACGTTTAATAATGCGGTCATCTTAGGGTTTAAAGTCAAGTCGGGTGAACGTGTAAAAATCGGAGAAATTTCTTTTGTTGGAAATGAAGCGGTGGCGGATAAGGTCCTATTGAAAGCAATGAAGAACACAAAGATGAAAGGCAAAGCCATCTTTAAAGTTTCAAAGCTTCGTAAAACGGAATACCGTGAAGATTTACGTGCATTGGTAGCGAAATACAACGGCATGGGTTACCGCGATGCACGTATCATTCGAGATACGAACTACCGTGTAGACGACGAACTCATTAACATTGAAATTTCAGTAGAAGAGGGTCGTAAATATTATTTCGGAGACATCTCGTTTGTAGGGAATACGAAATACGATACGCCCTTGTTGCGCAGCATTTTGAAAATCAATCGCGGCGACATTTACGACAGTCAGCATTTAAACGAACGCGTGAGCTTCGATGCCAATGGAAATGACGTGGCCTCGATATATTTGAACAATGGATACCTCTTTTCTCAAGTCGTTCCTATTGAAAAGAATGTTCAGAACGATACTATTGATGTAGAAATTCGCATTCAGGAAGGCCGTCAGGCTACCATTCGCAAAGTAAGTATCACGGGTAATGAGCGTACAAACGACCATGTGATTTACCGTGAAGTGAGAACACGTCCAGGCGATCTGTTTTCAAAGGCAATGATTCAGCGTACCATTCGTGAGTTATCGCAATTGGGTTATTTCGATCAAACGCAGATCGGTGTAAATCCTGTGCCAGATCCTCAAACAGGTACTGTTGACCTTGAATATACTGTGGTCGAAAAATCGACTTCACAGCTCGAACTCCAGGGTGGATGGGGTGCGAATCGTGTGGTCGGTACGCTTGGTTTGAATTTTAACAACTTCTCCGCTAAAAACGTGGGTAACAAGCGCGCTTGGCAACCGTTGCCGACGGGTGATGGTCAGACGATTAGTATTCGTGCTCAATCGAATGGCCTCTATTTTCAGAGTTACAACGCTTCCTTTACGGAGCCATGGTTAGGCGGTAAAAAGCCCAATAGTTTTACCGGAACGATCTATCATAATGTTCAAAGTAATGGTGTTCAAGCAAGCGATCCGAACC
>NYXD01000063.1 GCA_002685435.1 Cryomorphaceae bacterium
TGTTTTTCGGGGCTTTGCCGATGCGGAAGAATTGGAAGCACAACGAACGAAGTTTTCAGGCTTTAAAAAAATCCGAACCCTTTCAAAAGCTGTACAGAAGTTGTTTGGGAATAGAGTAGAAGATCGCTCAGAAGCCAATACATTTGTAGTCTAGATTATCAATACGAGTTCTATGAAACCCTCATTAGCGAAAGGCACCAGAGATTTTTCAGCGGCGGAAGTGCAGAAGCGCCAATACATCATGAATGTTTTACGCGAGCAGTTCGAATTGCGCGGCTACGATCCTATAGAAACGCCTTCTTTTGAAAATATAGAAACGCTAACCGGTAAATATGGTGAAGAAGGGGACCGATTGATTTTTAAAATTCTCCGCTCCGGCGATTTTACATCCAAGATTGATGAAGGATTGTGGGCTGATAAAAACCCAAAAGCGCTTACGACAAAAGTTGCCGATAAGGCATTGCGATACGATTTAACCGTCCCTTTTGCTCGTTATGTTGTACAGCACCAAAATGAATTAGCCTTTCCGTTTAAGCGCTACCAGATGCAGCCGGTTTGGCGTGCTGACCGCCCTCAGAAGGGCCGTTTTCGTGAGTTTTACCAGTGCGATGCAGATGTTGTGGGTTCAGACAGTTTATGGCAAGAAGTAGAATTGATCCAATTGTATGATGCGTCGTTCACCAAACTAGGTCTTTCCACGACTATTAAAGTGAACAACCGCAAGATTCTAGCAGGAATGGCTGAGGTACTGGGAATCAGTGATTCATTTATCGCATTTACGGTAGCGGTCGATAAGTTGGATAAAGTAGGAGAAGAAGGTGTTTTAAAAGAAATGCGTTCCCAGGCTTTACCTGAAAGTGCGGTTANCACCTTTGGGCAGTGGCTGGCAGAAGGCTTAACACTTGAACGTTTGACCGGTCTATTGGCTGGAAGTTCTGAAGGAAGATTAGGGTTGGATGAGATGAATTTTGTCTTATCTCAGGCCAAACCCGGATTGAATAGTGCGGAATTGGTTTTCGACTTTACCCTTGCTCGTGGACTAAACTACTATACCGGCACTATTTTCGAAGTTGCCGCTAATGGAGTTTCGATGGGTAGTATCGGTGGCGGTGGACGCTATGCAGATCTGACCAGTATTTTCGGAATGAAGAATACATCTGGTGTTGGGATTAGCTTTGGTTTAGACCGAATTTATCTTTGCTTGGAAGAATTAGACTTATTCCCTACGACGGTTGCAAATGCTGCTGCGGTATTGTTTGCAAACTTCGGCGCAGAAGAGAGTGTGATTGCCTACCGATGGGTTGCTAAACTTGTAGCTTCAGGTATTCGTGCGGAACTGTATCCTGACGCTTCGAAACTCAAAAAGCAGTTTGATTTTGCCGATAAAAAAGGCATTGGTTACCTCGCATTAGTGGGTACGAATGAAATGTCAGCCTCGGCAATTCCCGTGAAAAATCTCGCTACTGGAGAGCAAATCACAGTTGACTTCAAAGGAATTTGTGCTTTAATTAAAGGTGCTTAGATACGAGCAATCCGTTCCCATAGAGCGGGATCGTTATGCTCTGGTTTCATAAGTACACTGCGCACTACAGTTAGACTGGAGACATCCCATTCCATCTCCCACGGACAGTTTTGTTGAGACAAGCTGAATAGGGCGAGATGAATGTTTTCTTCTGCTTTTTGCTCAAAGAACATTCGATTTTTAGCACTTATTTCTGAAGCTTTCAGTCCAGATAAGCTGAATACGCAAATATCTAATTCGGGTTCTAGTACCCACCATCCCTGTGCAATTAAAGTATTTTTCAGTCCCTGTGCTGCTTCGAGACTTTCATTCAAACGCTGTGCAAAGTTCCCAGAACGCACGTAGGGAAATTTCTGTTGTGTTGCCCAAAGCGCAGCTGCAGCTGCGCCTGCACGTGAACATTCGAGTGTGATTTCACCCAGGTGTAACTGGTCGGAGGTAAAATAAGTGTANGGACTATCGTGTTTGTAAAAGCGACCTTCTTCAGGGTTTTTAAATAGCACTGCACCGCATCCGTAGGGCTGCAGACCGTGCTTGTGCGGATCGATCACGATAGAATCGGCCGAATCCATTGCTGTAAAATGACGTTGCGCCTCTTTTGAAAGGTCGGCAAGTGTAAAGTATCCTCCGTAGGCTGCGTCAACGTGGATACGTGCGCCATACGCTCTTGCTGTGGGTAGTATATCTGCAAGAGGGTCCACAGCACCCATGCCGGTTGTTCCAAGCGTCGCCACGATGGTCGCTTTTATCCCTTTACATTGGAGTTTCTCTAAAACATCTCTTAGTATGAGAAGATTCATGGCGCCATTTTCAGTGGAAGAAATGGCTTGAAAAGGAATCCCCAGTACTTCACTCATTCTACTGTGCGTGTAGTGGGCATGTTCATTCGCTAAAACGATTGTATTTGTATTGGATTGACGTGCAACCCAGAGTGCTTCGAGGTTTGCCGTTGTTCCTCCGGAAGTCAAATGGCCCAATGGTTTTGAATAGCCCACCATACTCCCAAGTGCGCCGATTGTCTCGAGTTCTAAGGCTGAGGTTGCGCGTCCACCGTCGAGAGCATGATTGTTAGGATTGATAAAGCTGGTCATCCAATGTGCCGCCTGTGCGAGNGGTAGTGGCGGCTTGATCATCTGGCCTGCGTAATCTGGGCTGTGGTAAGGATAGTTATCCTGAAGCTTTTTGGCCAATTTCTTTAATACGGCTTCATCTTCAGCGTCTAAGGGTAATTGAGGAAATTCTAGATTCAATAAATGTGTCCAATCCATAACGGAAAAGTACATTAATTCAACCACGTATTCACATAGCTATTTTCAGGATCGTAGCGTTCAAGCTGCATTTTCGTGTTGAACTTCCTGAAGGGTCGAGGGTCGTTTCCACGTCCGGCGATATAAAGCCAATTCCCGTAGTTTGAGGCAGGNTCGAAATCAATTAATTGGCTCTCAAACCAAGCCGCTCCGCAGCGCCAATCCAATCCCATATCATGAATGAGAAAGGAAGCTACGTTTTGGCGGCCTCTATTGCTCATAAATCCGGTAGTTAGTAACTCTTTCATATTGGCATCGACTAACGGATCACCAGTCTCACCGTTTTTCCATTGCTCGTACTTCCGGTTATTGAAGTGCGGCTTCCATGGCTTTTCAGGTTGGAGTCCTGTTGGCATAAAGAGCAGTTTACCTGCATTGTAGGCCGTCCATTGGAAAAATTCTCTCCAAAGTAGTTCGATAAAGAGCCAGTATGTGCTGTCGTTGCTGGTGATACGTTCCTCGAATTGGTCCAATTCGTCCATTACCTGCGCTGCACTGATACAACCGATGGCCAGGAAGGGTGAAAACTTTGAACTAAAAGACCTGCCCAACATGCCGTTCCGAGTTTCCTTATACACCTGGACGGCTTGTTCGCCTTCCCAGAAATAGTCTTCTAGCGCACGCCAGGCCTCGCGGACACCTCCTCGATAGGGAAATGCTGTGCGGTCATCGGGCGCCGGAGTACTTACTTCCCAGCGCCCCTGCAAGGGATAGAACTCGCTAACATCAGTGGGAGAGATATTAGGCTCTTCCCAGGCTTTTCTTGGCGCTGCATACTTTTCTAATTTTCTTCGGAATGGAGAAAATACCTGAGGCATGTTTTCTAAACTAAAAGGAAAATCATCCGGTTGGTACAATGTACGCTCTAGGAAAAATTCAACTTCTATGCCTTCGCTTTTACCCCAAAGATTCAGCTGCAATTGCTCATGCACTTCGTATGCCGCCAATTCCTTTGGCGCATAAATAGCGCTGGTTTTGAATGTTCCGGCCAACTCCTTCAATGTTGTAACGGGATCGCCTTCTAGCAACAAAAGATCGCTTCCNTACTCACGTAATTTTTCCCGTAAATCCATGGCTGCATCNTGTAAGAATTGTTCTCGCCAAGGACCTATTGTAGGATTNCCCCAAGAATCGATTTGATCTGCGGCGGNTATAAAATATANAGGAATGACCGTTTTATACTTGTTGTAGGCTTGAAGCACGGGGGCGTTGTCGCCTAGCCTTAGATTATTACGAAACCAAAGAATGCAAGTACTCATATTATAATGCGTTGATATTGTCTAATAGGGATTGCGCTTTTTCGCGAATTCCAGCTTTCACAGTGATATTCATTTTATCGTAGGTGCGGTATACCATACCCAGGCGAAAGTTCGATTGAAGTTTATCGCGCTGGCTATCGAAGAAATTCCAGTACAATGCATTGAAAGGACAACTGTCATCGTCTGTTTTTGTCTTCGGGTTGTAGTGGCATTGGTCGCAGTAATCACCCATCTTCTTCATATAATTTGCGGAAGAAACATAGGGTTTTGTGGCAATCCAACCACCATCAGCATACTGACTCATGCCGCGGGTATTCGTGATTTCTACCCATTCAAATGCATCTATGTAGATACCGAGGTACCATAAATCCACCTCATCGGGATCAATTCCTGCTAAAAGCGCAAAATTACCGGTTACCATGAGTCTTTGAATGTGATGCGCATAACCGTGGTTCAGGCTTTGCCCAATGGTATGGGATAAACATTTCATTTTCGTTTCCCCGTTCCAAAACCACTGCGGCAGTTTCCTGTCAAATTCAAAGAAATTTTCCGATGCAAATTCCGGCATACGATGCCAATAGACACAGCGCATAAACTCACGCCATCCCAGTATTTGTCTTATAAATCCTTCGACTGCATTTAATGGAACCTCANGATTCGTGCGGTAAAAGGTCTCAACGCGCTGACATACCTCGAGCGGATGTATCATTTTAGTATTTAAAGCAAAAGAAATCCGGCTGTGGTATAACGACCAACTTTTCGTTGTCAACGCGTCTTGATAGTCGCCAAAAGAGTGCAAGCCGTATTGAAGCCAATGGTCGAAAATTTCCCAAGCCTGTGCTGGTGTTGTGGGCCAATAGAAATGCATGGGGTCTTCTAACTTACCTATGGTAGGAAGCTTTGCCGCCATGGCATCTGCGAACTCTTTACTTACATCTGTGCTAGGTAAGAATGGAGGAGGAGGAAGATGGTCTTTTGGAAGTTTCTTTCGGTTTTGAGCGTCATAGTTCCATTTNCCGCCGACGGGCTGTTTTCCATCCATTAGGAGACCCGTTCTCTTGCGTAGGGCACGATAGAACGTCTCCATNAAGAAGGTCTTTTTTCCTTTGAAGAGCCTCTGAAATTCATCACTTGAGCTTATAAAATGCTCACTTGAATACCAAGAAATCTCGAACCCCTCGTCTTGTAGTTTTTCTAAATCTTCACGCAATCGCCATTCGTCAGGTTCTTGCAGTTCAATATGTTTAATCCCTTTTTTTTGCGCCAACTCCGCTAGTATGGTACGAAGATTAGGTTCAGATCCGTCTAGGATACTGTGGTAGTANAAATGGTGCCCCGACGATTGTAACGATTGAGCGAATTGACGCATCGCAGAAAATATACCCGTCACTTTCTGAATATGATGAGGCGCATAACTGCCTTCTTCCCGCGATTCTATCATCACGTATGTGATATGATTATCCACCGTTGAAAACCAGGAATGTTGTGCATTGAGCTGATCGCCCAAAATAAGTCGTAAGGTATTGCCCATCGGTAGAATTAACGTGGGCTGGAAAAAAAAGTTTAGACAAAAAAAAGGAGCCAATTTCTTGGCTCCGTACCCCTAACCTAATTCAAAGTTGCCTTTGAANAGTGTGAATATAGAATAACTAATTGTATTCCAAGGAGATGAAGGNTAAATTAAGGTAAAATACTTTTNNGTTTCGATTNNGACTANGTATTAAGTCTNAATGATTATAAATANACTTTGAANGAGCGAACGACTTCTTCAAGGCATTTTTCGCGNTCTAAGTNGAATGAATCTGTAGGACAAGGCATTTGTANTTCNAGNANNANTCCATTANTCATACTNTCACGCATGATTANNGTATGTCCTATGATGTAATCTTCNGGATCCTGCTGATANCGGCCGTAGNNGATNNACCANTNNTCNANNGTNTCNTNTTTNTCNGTTACCCANCTGTCTCGCTTNGCTTTTTGCAAATCCATCATTATTTGNGCNNNACGNTGTTCAGCNACNGANANNAANNCNCCTTGCCGCTTGAAAGGATGNACNTTAAGTANTACGCTNCCGGTACTNTCNTCATTGTANCGNGCCACTTCNTAATANTTGAAGTTTTGCTTACCAAATTCAGGCATNCGNACAAGATAGTCNTAGCTNAAGTTGAAGCTAAANTCTATTGGAGGAAGNGCATANTACTGCGCTTGNTCGAANTTAAAGGTGTACCNAGCATCNAGNGCACAGGTATTTTCTTTTGAAGAACTGCAGCCTAGCAATACGGCTGCAACCAATATTGCAATTATCTTCGCTTTCATAATGTCATCTCAATTTACATATTCACTGCTTCCGCATGAGGATACCGGCGTCCCTTCAAAAGTAATGAAGGACCTATTAGCCGGAGGAACTTTTCTGGAATCAATTGCGAAGACACCCTATGAATGGAGCTCGTTCGCAATTCAAGCAGCGGCCCAGGCTAACTATTCCTCAAAAACACGAGACATTGTTGCTGATGTATTCGCTCTTCAAAATCCAAATTTAAGCGCCTCTGAAGAAAATTCACTTAGTGCATTTCGTAAAGGTGCGCTTACCATAACGACGGGGCATCAACTGATGATCTGTGGTGGTACAGTCTTTTTTGAAGCGAAAGTCTTAGGTGCTGTTGCACTTGCAAAAGCTGCAGCCCTAGAGCTTGGAGTTGATGTGGTTCCCATATTTTGGATGGCCTCTGAAGACCATGATTTCGAAGAGATCTCCTCTTTTCGAATAGGTGAGTATCAATTTAAATGGAGGCAGCCCGATGCTAAAGGTCCGGTAGGATTGTTACCTACGGACGGTTTAGCAGACCAATTAGAATCTTGGCTCGAGAACGTACCGCTTAACGAGGCGCAGAAAGAACTCTTACAGCCTCGACTGCAAGCATATAAAGAATGCCAAAATCTGGCTGAAGCGACCCGACAGTGGGTGCGCGAATGGGCTGATGGATGTGGATTATTGGTACTGGATGGTCAAGATCCATCATTAAAAGCTGCTGCTGATCCGCTTTGGCGCGAAGAAATGAAGGGTGTTTATTCAAAGTTGATTCAGGAACAAACCGAGGTATTAGTAGATCATGGTTACAAGGCTCAGGTATTCCCGCGAGAAGTTAATCTCTTTGATTTGCGGGATGGGGACCGCCGACGATTTGAACAAGCGGACCATCAGTGTCCGTCGCACCATATTAGCCCAAACGCCTTGATGCGCCCTTTGTACCAAGAGTTTTTATTACCAAATCTTGCTTATGTAGGTGGGGGAGGTGAGCTTGCGTATTGGCTGCAACTCGGGGAAGCTTTCAAAAAAATAGATCGACCCATGCCGGTGCTTTATCTCAGAGATAGTCTCTTTGTACAAAGCGCGAAACTGCAACGAGCGCTTGATAAAATTGGACAGCCGCTATCGGCTCTTTTGTCAAATTCTGCTGAGCATTTAAAAAAGCAATTCATTTCGGATAGTGTTTCATTGCAAGCAGAAGGAGAATCTTTACAGCTGCCTCTTGAGTCGGCGATCGAAGCATGGAATACAGCATTGAAAGCAGCCTATCCCGAGCTAAAACAACATGCTGACGCGTTGCGAGTGAAGATGGCTAGATTGGCTCAAAGAACGGCAGAAACAAGGTACAGAGCTCAAAAACGGCGACATTCGGAAGCAATGGCTGCGATTGATACTGCATATGCGTCTGTTTACCCAGAAGGTACATTTTGGGAGCGCAAAGCTTCTTATTTAGACCTTGTAGGAATTTTAGGAGTAGATCCTCGCGACGAAATCGTTGAAAACATGTCAACAATAAAGGCAGGAACATGGGTGCTGAGCAGCAAAAAATAGTGGTATTTTTGCCGAATGCAAGAAACCATTTTGATCCTCGACTTCGGTTCACAATACACGCAACTCATAGCGCGTAGGGTTCGTGAACTTAATGTTTATTGTGAAATTCATCCCTTTAACAATCCACCGGAGTTAACACCGGACGTGAAAGGTGTTATTCTAAGCGGTTCGCCTTACAGCACATTGCAGGAGGATGCCCCTCAATTCGATTTGACTGGAATTAAAGGTAACGTTCCACTTCTAGGTGTATGTTACGGCGCCCAGTACATGGCCCTAACTTCTGGGGGTAGCGTGGAGCCAAGTAAAATTAGGGAATACGGACGTGCGAACCTCAGTTCAGTATCTTCGTCAGATACGCTGTTTGAGGGGATTGGAGTGGGATCTCAAGTATGGATGAGCCACGGTGATACGATCACGGAGCTTCCAACAGGTTTCGAAATAGTTGCATCAACCCATGATGTTCAAGTTGCTGGTTATAAAATAGATGGTGAAGCCACCTACGGGATTCAATTCCATCCTGAAGTTTATCACAGTACAGACGGTACCCAGTTACTAAAAAATTTTCTATACGATATCGTTGGGGTAGTGGGCGACTGGACACCTGCGCATTTTGTTGATGAAACGGTTGCCGCTCTGAAAGACCAACTGGGCAATGATAAGGTCGTTCTAGGTTTGAGCGGTGGCGTGGATAGTTCAGTTGCTGCCATGTTATTGCACAAGGCAATAGGGAAGAACTTGTATTGCATCTTCGTCAATAACGGTTTATTACGTAAGAATGAATTTACAGATGTACTCAAGCAGTACGAAGGAATGGGTTTAAATGTAAAAGGTGTGGACGCATCGGACCAATTCCTTTCTGCACTTGCAGGAATAGATGAACCGGAAGCGAAGCGCAAAGCGATAGGCCGAGTATTTATTGAGGTATTTGACCAAGAGGCACATCTTATAGAGGATGTCACATGGTTGGCACAGGGGACAATCTATCCAGATATCATTGAGAGTATCAGCGTTAACGGACCTTCTGCAACGATAAAAAGTCATCACAATGTAGGTGGTCTGCCAGATTTCATGAAGCTGAAAGTGGTCGAGCCTTTAAAGACCTTATTTAAGGATGAGGTGCGTCGTGTGGGCGCATCTATGGATATGGCAGCAGATCTATTAGGGCGTCATCCATTTCCGGGACCTGGACTAGCTATTCGTATCTTAGGTGATATCACAGCTGAAAAAGTTGCGATTTTACAAGAGGTCGATTATATCTTCATTCAGGGACTAAAGGACGAAGGTCTTTACGATCGAGTTTGGCAAGCGGGCAGTATTTTACTTCCTGTGAATTCTGTGGGAGTAATGGGAGACGAACGTACCTACGAAAAAGTGGTGGCATTACGTGCGGTAGAAAGTACTGATGGCATGACTGCGGACTGGGTGCACCTCCCTTACGAGTTTCTTGCGAAAGTGAGCAATCAAATAATTAATAAGGTTAAGGGGGTCAACCGCGTTGTATATGATATCAGCTCGAAACCACCAGCAACGATCGAATGGGAATAAAACAGTTACTTTTTCTTTGCTTTTTTGCGATTACTTCATCGCTCAGTGCGCAATCGGTC
>NYXD01000064.1 GCA_002685435.1 Cryomorphaceae bacterium
CGTCTGTTAACTTTGTTTTCTGTAAAAGAGCAATCCTATGAAAATCCCTATCATCAAACACCTGGTCAATTTTGTCGAAGCGAACGACGAAGACTACATTCACGAAACTATTGAAGTGCTTGAATCGTTGGCCGATGTGCCGACGATAAAAGACGAAGAACTTGAAGTGATAGGGGAACTCATCTCAAACCTCTATGGTGCGCTTGAGGTAGGTAAGGAAATCACGGATGGTACGCCGAAAAAAGATGCGCTCAATGGTTTTATGAAACGTGTTCTCGGTTCAATTAGCTAACTTAAGACCTCTAATATAAACCACTATGATTACCACCACTACATCCACTATTCCCGGAAAAGAAGTTTCAGAAATCCTCGGCATCTCAAGAGGAAGCACGGTCCGCGCGCGGAACATCGGTCGTGATATTTTCGCTGGACTAAAAAATATTGTCGGCGGGGAGATCAGTGAATACACTCGCTTGCAGGCGGAAAGTCGTGAACAAGCCTTTCAACGCATGGTCAAAGATGCGCAGTCCATGGGCGCTGATGCAGTCATCAACGTTCGTTTTACCACCTCAATGGTAATGCAAGGCGCTGCTGAAATGCTGGCTTACGGCACGGCAGTAAAACTGAAATAATGATCTTCGGCGTTTTGTACTTCGGCTTCTGGGCCGTTATACTTCTGGGAGTGGTATACTTCGCTATACGCGCCTACCAACGAAGAAAAACAGAAGATTTTGAAGACCGAAGCAATTAAACTTATCGAGTAATCATCAACTCTTTGGATAGCCAAGTTCCGTTATTCCTAAACCTTAAGAAATACGGTCCGGTCGGCAGCTCCGAAACATTAATTTTAGAGCCCTCCAATCTACTTCGCATTACCGTTTTTCCGTCAAAATTGGTAATCTCATAGTCCGTGCCACTGGCGACCCCGACGACCCCTATCTCATAGGCGGTTGGGTTTGGATATATCAAGATTTTACTTGTTCGTTCTTCTAATGAAAGTCCATTTACGTCAACAGTAAGAGAATCTCTACTTAATAATAAAATGAAGTTTGAGCCATTCTTCAACTTTACAGCTTCAGCTAGCAAAAACCCTGGGCCATTTGAGCTAGACCCCCAGTTCACCTGAACAGTATCGTGGTATCCCCCCGTTAGATTTCCATTCGTGCAAATCCATGAAATAGAGTCATAATATTGTCCGTTTAAAACGAAATATTCTCTTGACGACCCAACGTATACGTATCCCGTATCTCCAACCAGTTCAATATTAGGTATAGGAATATCAACGAGCACTGTGTCGACTAACGGCTCGCCACACTTGCCTCTATTTGCAAAGTTGCCATGCTTGGTAAAATATATTTTCCATACGCCTGGTGCATCTAACGAATCTGTTCTTAAAAATAATTCGCTTTTTGAGCCTGCATATTTTATCGTACTTATCGATGCCGTATCCGCTGACGGGCTTACTAGAGTTACAATATTTGAGTCAAGACTGTGCGAAGTTAGGTTTACATCTTTCTTTAAGTTAACATAAACGCTGTCTGACTTGAGTGCGGAAGATGCATAGTTCGCGTTAATGCCATATAGACTAGGTGAATAAGCGTCTGTAAAGTCGATAAACACTTCTTTATTATTTACTCCCATGATTTTGTAGGTGTTGGTAGTGTCTTTAGCCCACTCAATCACGCGTACGGTGAGAAGGTTAAATTGACTGGAATCGGATTTCACCATGAGCATTCTTGAGCTAGGGTCTATAAATACACTGCCGCCTGGTCCAAGAGGTTGGGCACTGTTGTATCCAGAAATCGTATCATAGGATATGTTGTTCATTGTAAAACCCTGAACTGGATGAATAGATCCTCTTTTACTATTGATAATCACGAATGATAAACTATCCCCGTCGGGGTCCGCAGAGCATATTTCTAAGGGCGTCTCTGTATTGATTGGCGCGCTGAAATAAACGTTGCTGTAATCCGGGCTGCTATTGTTTGGCCTAACCCCTTGTCTACCGGTTAGCATAATCATTCGGGCATATTGGTTTGGTATGCCTCCATTCGTGTCAATATTTGCAATGTATGGAGCCCTGCAACACCAGTTGTGGACAAACTCGTATTGCGAATAAGGGTCTAAATCTAGTGTCTGCTGCCAAGTAAATTTATTGAATACATGGTCGCCACAGGGAGAGCTGTTCATCAGCCCTGATTGAACTGTGCTCATTGAAAGTGTTGGGTAAGGAGTGGGGGTTGAGTTTTTTTTATAACTCCCAAAAGTAGTGGTTGTCATTCCTGTCCAAGCCGTATCACAGGCGTAGTGAAATTTAATATTGTATTTCACCGTTCCATCCGTATTTGTAGAAACGTATTCGTATGAGAAGTTACCTGCTAGATCAACATCGTATTGGGCATAGAGCACTCCGGAAAAGAGGAGGAAAATAAAGAGTGTAGCGTTTTTCATGACAAAGTGTTTGTATTATGATACATAAACATTTTGGCATTCGCTGTTTCAAATTGTCCATAATTACTTAAATATCAAATACTTAACTATATCCTTACAATTCTATCGCACATATACCTAATGACATCGGGGTCGTGAGAGATGAAAATCATACTCAGGCCCCGATTTTTTTTGATTCCATTCAAAACGTTCAATACTTGGGATTGTACGCTGACATCGAGAGCGCTTACACTTTCATCACATATAAGGACCTCAGGAGAAGCGGCCAATGCACGTGCGATTCCAATACGTTGACGCTGTCCGCCTGAAAAGGCCTTTGGGCGCTTTTTTAAATCTGCAGCCGTTAACCCAACTTCCTCCAACAAAACTTGTGCCTCTTGCGAGCGTTCCAGCAGTGATAGTTCGGGTCGGTGACGCTTTAAGACACTGTCCAGTATCCATCCCACTCGTTTACTTCCGTTTAAGGCGCTAAAAGGGTCTTGAAAAATAAATTGAATTTTATTCGTATCGCCAGAATAGGAAAAGGTGGTTGATTCAAAGCTGTTTAATCCCACTATGGCCCGGCCTATGGAACTTTTTCCNCTTCCGGAGGGCCCTATCAATCCAAGGGTTTCAGCCTTATTTAAATGTATATCTANGTCGTTTATAATCCACTGTTTTGTTTTTCTGAAACCCGATCTGCGCTCAAACCCTATTCGCAAACCCGTAATGGTCATTACTTCTTCANCAGATTTAGGGGCTGCTAAATCTACCTGTTTTGAAGGAACTGTGTCGTTCAAAAAATCATCTAGCACCGGCAATGGGAATGGGCGTCCTTCTTTCGGCGGTCGACATCCCAAAAGACCCTTCGTATAGGGGTGTTTCGGCGCAGTAAAAACCTGCTTCGCTGGCCCGGTTTCCACCGTTTCACCTCGGAACAAAACCACCACTTCATCAGCGACCTCAGCGACTACTTCAAGATCGTGTGAAATAAGCCAAAGTGCTGCACCACTTTCTTNTACAAGCTTATTTAATAGTTCTAAAATTTTTCCTTCTACCGCTTTATCTAGAGCCGTAGTAGGCTCATCTGCAATGATCAATTTAGGCTTCAACAACATCGCCATGGCAATAACCACCCGTTGGCGCTGTCCACCACTCATTTCGTACGGATACTTTTTTGAACTGGATTCTGGGTCAGAAATTTCTACTTCACGCAATGCCTCGATTACTGCCTTTTCGCGATCGACGCGATCAAGCTTAGTATGGCGTTCGAGCACCTCCTCTAACTGTCGACCGATCCGAATGGAAGGGTGTAGTGNNGTCATAGGATCTTGAAAAACCATGGCCACCTCATTTCCACGAAGATCCGACCACTTTTCACTAGAAAAAGAGAGAAGGTTGTCGTTAAAAAGCTGGGCTGCGACGGCTTTAATTTCTGCACGCTTATCCAGTAATCCCATGGCCATGAGTGCCGCAACAGATTTTCCCGATCCGCTTTCGCCGACCACAGCAATGGTCTGGCCTGGATTTAATGTAAAAGTGAAATCACGCAATACCTGGTGGCCATCGAAGGCAATGGATAGCTGTTCAATATGTACCACCGGTGCAGACATTAGTTGTTGTCCCAACGTACTGTTTGCTCCAGTAAGGCCAGTTCTACCCTATTGAAATCACGGGTAAATTTACCCCCGCTTTGCTCTCCTACACGAANAATAACACGACTGTGTAATCTGTCAATAATGATTTCTTGACCCAACATTCCTCTAAAAGCAAAAACGTTTTGATTGGGCTCAGGNTAAATCCAGAAACCGTGTCCGTATTCGGGACTACGGTAGCCTCTNCTGGCCATAGCTAAAAACGAAGAGTCTACCACGGACTGGCCATCGATGTATCCGTGATGCAAGACCAATTGGCCCAATTTTGCATAGTCACGAACGCTCGCGTTCACACAACAAAAACCCAGTTCCAATCCTTCTGCTTGGTCCAAATGCCACGTTGCCNCGGACTCAAAACCGGCCTTTGCAAAGAGTTCGCGATTCGCGTAGCTTGAAATACTTTCGCCCACAGAGCGGCTCAATGCGATGGTTAAAATCTGCGTTTGTGCGCTTTGGTATTCGAATACTTCTCCTGCGGGGTGTTTACCCACAGGTATAGACAATGCCGTCTCAATCACATTATCCCCATAGTATAGTTTTGCCGTCTTCGAAAATGGNGCTTTGTAGTTTTCTTTGATTTGCATGCCCGCGGTCATGGTNCTGAAATGACGTAACGTGGGCTCTGCGACCCCTTCCGGAATCTCATATTCGGGAATATATTTTGTGATGGGATCATCCCAAGAATCGATGTAGCCGTCTTGTACTGCTATCTGAACCAACATCGTGATAATACTTTTCGCCATGGAAAAACTATTGCTCATCGTTGACGGTTCGTGCGCGTTCCAGTATTCCTCTAGGACGATCTCGTCCTGCTCTACGACCAACAATCCCGCCGTCTTGTAACTTTCTAACTTCTCGCGCGTCTCTGGATCTAAAACACGCTTTAATGTTTCAGAAACAGGCAGCGGAGTTGCGTTAAACACCGGTATCTCACGTTGGTCAAAATGCTTGCGGTCATAAATATGTGCAGAAGTATGTCCGTCAAAATATGCGCCTTTCACACCTTTGATTAAATAACCATAAGGCGAAAATTTTAGCGCCAAAAAAAGAACGATGAGTACGGAAAGTACGCGCTTAGCTGTTTTCATGTGTATAGGGGGTTGTGGTTGGCACTAGGGCGCAACCGAATTGGTCTACAAAATGCTTCTTCAAATGGTCCTTAACCTCTTCCAGATTGACCTCGCGGCCCAATTCTAAATGAAGCGACGTCACCTGTTTATCGCTGATGCCACAGGGTACAATCAAGCCAAAATGCTTCAAAGATGTGTTGATGTTCAGTGCGAAGCCGTGCATCGTCGTCCACCTTGATGCCTTAACGCCCATGGCACAAATTTTACGTGCAAGCGGCGTNCCTGCATCTAACCAAACGCCCGTCTCACCATCAGATCTTCCGGCGGTCAAGCCATATTCAGCAAGTGTTTTAATGACCACATCCTCAAGGTAACGTAGGTATTTATGAATNTCGGTAAAGTAGTGGTCGAGATCCAGGATTGGGTACCCGACAATCTGGCCCGGCCCGTGNTANGTAATATCACCGCCGCGATTTACGGGATGGTAATCTATTCCTTCCTCTTGCAAGCGCGCTTGGTCCACAAGGAGGTGGGCTTCCTTGCCGCTTTTGCCTAGGGTAAATACGGGCGGATGTTCTACGAAAATAAGATGGTCGGTCGTCTCTTCAGCCCTTTCCGGTGTTTTACGATTGATCAGTTTTTGATCAACCGTTCGCTCAAACAACTTCGTTTGAAAGTCCCAAGCTGCGCCGTAACGCACGTTTCCGATATCCTGAAATTCTACTTCTCTCATGCTTATTTGTGCCAATTCCATTGGACGCCAATAGGAACATCGAACTGCCAGCCCCATAATCCACTAGGGCCACCGTTCGTTCGTGACCACTGCGGCCACAGATACAAGCCGACACCTTGGCTGATCCACCAGGTATATTGCAGGCCTAACCCTAGCTTTAC
>NYXD01000065.1 GCA_002685435.1 Cryomorphaceae bacterium
TAGACGCCACAACCACGGCGCTCAACCTAAGTGATGCAGTGCGAGCAAAAAATGTATTTGTCACCTCCATTCATACTGTGCAGCCGGATTATGATGTCAATAAAGCTATAGCGCCGAAAAGTTGGGTCCAAGCCTTTACCGGTGCCAAACACCCTTCCTATCTCGAAGTCTATGATGATGATAATGCGTTGAGAAAATCAATCGAAGCGTACTTTGGAGACCGCGCCATCACCGCAGACCGATTAGAACAAGAAGCCACACTTTTTAAGGTGATGCGCTCTGAAAGGCTTGTGGTATTGGCTATTCTTGCATTCGTTGTTGTTCTCGCCAGCTTTGGGATCGTTTCGGCCCTAACGATTATTGCTTTAGAGAAAAAAAGCGACATCTATACGCTGTGGTCGATGGGAACATCTAACGCACAGCTTCGATCCATCTTCTTTAAAAACGGACTCCTCATAGTACTTGCAGGATGGGCAGTTGGGTTAAGTCTAGGGACGACCATCATACTTATTCAAAAATACGTCGGTGTCGTATCTCTTGGATCTGGTTACATTCAAGAGTATTACCCAGTCGTTCTTTCATGGAAGCATTATTTGCTAACGACATCCATCGTTTTAAGCATAGGAACCGCCATATCTATGTGGTCGACCGGTAAAGTGATTCAACAAATAAACGAAACCTAACGCTCCGTCTTATAGGTTAACGTAGAAACGGATTGTGGCCCGTCCTGATCGTTCCCGTACTTCGCAATGTATTCTGACTCAATCTCATCTAAGGTGAGTAATACATCGTTAGGGTTCTCCAACGTAACTAATCTCGTACGGTACGGTTTGAAATGACTCAACCCTCTAAAATAGTTGGTGTAATGCTTTCGCGTTTCCATGATTGCATAGCGCTCTTCTTTCCATTTTAAGCTCAATTCGAAGTGCTCTCGTGCAGCTGCGACTCGCTGTTCTACTGTCGGCTTTTTTGCCTCAACGCCGTGCTCAAAATAGTGTTTGATCTCGTTAAATATCCACGGATAGCCAATGCTTGCCCGCCCAATCATAATACCATCAACACCATATTTGTTGCGATACTCTAATGCTTTAGGCCCACTATCTACATCACCATTTCCAAAAACAGGTATGTGTAGACGCGGGTTGTTTTTTGTTTCAGCGATTAATGACCAATCTGCCTCACCCTTATACATTTGCTTCCGCGTCCTTCCATGTATACTTATCGCTTGGATGCCTATATCCTGAAGGCGTTCAGCTACTTCAACAATGTATTTAGTACTCTCATCCCAACCTAGACGGGTCTTTACGGTGACTGGCTTATCTACTGCTTTCACGATTTCCGCCGTCATCTTCACCATCTTAGGTATGTCTTGAAGAATGCCTGCTCCTGCGCCTTTGCACGCCACGTTTTTGACCGGACAACCGTAATTTATATCGATTATATCAGGATTTGACTCCTCACAAATGGCCGCGGCCTGGCGCATGCTTTCTATTTCGTTCCCAAAAATTTGAATGCCTANNGGNCGNTCGTATTCGTAGAAGTCTAATTTTTTTACACTCTTTGCAGCATCGCGAATAAGGCCTTCTGAGGAGATAAATTCAGTGTACATCACGTCCGCTCCATTGTCTTTACACAACTTCCGAAACGGGGGGTCACTCACATCCTCCATGGGTGCGAGCAATANAGGAAACTCCCCTAGCTCTATATCGCCTATCTTTACCATTACTACAAAAGTACAAAGCGATGTCGCACGCGAACAAAGAATTATGGAGTCCTTTNAGAACNGGNATGGCNTTTCTATTGGTCGTTCTTATTTCCACAACAATCTTTACAGGTATAGGCATACTTATTACGGGAACAGATGCGCTCAATGGTNCAGATGCAAACCAATTACGCCTTCTACAGTTCTTTAACAGTATCGGACTTTTTCTCTTTCCTCCNATCNTCCTNGCNTTTTGGGTCAGTNCNAAACCCTGGTGTTTTCTNGGACTCAAGTCCCCTNCACATAACAGCCGAAGTCTTTTNATAGGNCTNNTACTTGTTGCNNTAGGATCATTNTTCGNCATNGACCTNCTCAGCCGGCTCAATTCCATCCTCCTTCCAGATGCTCCTTGGGTTNATGNGCTNCAAGCACAAGAAGCGAAAGTTGAATTTACCCTGCAACGCTTGCTTTCTAATATGACCATTACAACACTACTGTTGAACGGTATTGTTATGGTTGCGGCTCCCGCCTTCGGTGAGGAATTCTTTTTCAGGGGAGTGCTGCAACGACTCTTTACGGAAAGAGGGTCCCACCACCTAGCGATACTTCTCACCGCGCTTTGCTTTGGACTGGTACATATGCAACCCTTGAGTCTTCTACCTATACTTTTCATGGGGGTGATTTTCGGTTACATAAAACACTGGACAGGTACGCTTTGGGCCCCTATAGCTCTTCACTTTGTAAACAACGGATTCGCTTTAGGATCTGCCTACCTGAATAATGGTCAATTACTCACTGAAAGTACTTTAAACAGTACGTTATGGTCCTTGCTCGGTGTATTCGCGCTAACTGCAGGTCTGTGGATACTTTCGCGTCTAAAATCTGCATAAAAAAAGCCGGTCCCAAAGGAACCGGCTTTTCTGCCTATTAACTTTTCTCTTTGCTTAGTTCTCTGAACTGTACAACGCTTCAACGTCTTTAGGTTGCAATGAACTGTAGTTAATCTTTAACGCTTGCGCTTTGCGCAATTGCAATTTGATATCTGAAATTAATCCCATCTTCACAGACTTATCTGCTTTGATAGACATTGTCATCATAGGACGGTCTTCCTCACTCTTCTTTTCACGCTCTTGAATCACAAATGCTTGTAAATCATCTATGCTTGCAAAAGCATCATTGAGCTGAATACGGGGCGCTCGACCAAACTTATCTTGGTACTTTACACGTGGAGAACCGGCATAGATGTAAGTCACCAATGACTTACGTTTTAATTTCTGAATCTCAGTGGCTTGAGGTTTGTTTACACTCACCTTCAAATCTACTTCACGCATTACCGTAGCAACCATGAAGAAAAACAGCAACATGAATACAATATCAGGAAGTGCGGAGGTATTTACCGCCGGTAGTCCTTTGTCCTTCTTTTTCTTTATTACTGCCATTAGCCACCAATATTTAAAGGTTCAGCTTCAGAAATTTTTTGAGGATAAGCGCCTTTAATTTCCTTAATAACGTCTTTATCTTCTTCCGCATCCATTCCTCTGTAGGACTTACCGTATTCTTCTTCAGCATATTTATCACGAAGGTCCTCGTAAGCTGCAACGAGCTCATTCTGAACCTTCACATACATGCCGTAAGATGTTCCACGGTCGTTCTGCAATGAAATGACAGCCTTATCTGGGTTATCGGAACTGGAAGACACCTTATAACCTTTACAGTACGTGCACGATCCGTCACCGTTGTTATCAATGAATTCCATCGCTTTCTCACGCAATTGTGAAATTTCAAGGTATTCATCTTCCACCAACAACTGATCGTTTGAATTTACAAGAACAGTAAAGATATTACGCTCCTTGATTGGAGGTATGTCTTGTTCCAAATCTTCATCCCAAGGCGGCAGCTTCCTGTTGATTCCCTTATCTGTATCCATCGTTGTGGTTACCAGATAGAAAATCAATAGAAGGAAAGCGATGTCCGCCATCGATCCGGCATTAATTTCTGGTATGGCTCTTTTATTTCTTGCCATATCAATANTTATTTAGAAACTCTAGAAACCAAAGAGTANACTACAGCAAGNACCGCACCGGCACCAATGATGTAGAATGCATTTAGCATTGCGCTAACTACNTTTGTTTCTGCTTCTGTTACATTCTTATATGAGGCGAAGTCTGATCCGTCTGCGAGCACATAGCTCAAAATACCAACGACGATCACAGCAGCCAAACCGATACCNACACCNCGGATCCCCTTAGGATTCACCGTCAATGAAAGCACGAAGCTCAATACAGCTATCACTACACCTATAACGGTAGTAAATAGACCGTAGGACACATAGCTAGAAGCACTGTCTTCATTAAGCGAAACCATGATAAACATGATTACACCAATGACTCCCAGTACAATACCTAGGACACGTCCAATTAATGGAAGTTTACTAAGCATCTTAATTATGCGTTTTTCTTATTGTGCTCAACCAATAGATCCATGAATGAGATAGAAGCATCTTCCATCTTGATCACGATACTATCGATCATTGCTACGATTAAGTTATANAAGATCTGAAGGATGATTGCAGTAATCAAACCGAATACCGTCGTCAAAAGTGCTACTTTAATACCACCTGCAACAAGCGATGGGTTAATATCACCTGCAGCCTCAATCGCATCAAATGCNCCAATCATACCGATAACCGTTCCCATGAAACCAAGCATAGGTGCCAATGCGATGAACAATGAAATCCAAGAAACACCTTTCTCTAGTTTACCGTTCTCTACAGAACCAACGCTCATGATTGATTTATCAACCATGTCCATTCCTTCATCGTAGTGGTCAAGACCTTCAAAGAAGATCGTTGCTACTGGACCACGAGTATTNCGACATACTTCTTTTGCAGCTTCAACACCACCGTTGTTNAACGCACCTTCTACTTCTTCAAGAAGTTTTTCAGTNTTNGTTTGAGCAAACGTGAGGTAAATGATACGCTCGATAACTAAGGCCAAACCTAAAACTANGGCGAGCAATACGAACGACATAAAGAATGCACCACCCTCAATGAACTTTTCTTTCAAGATCTGAGTGAATGCTTTTTCTTCAGTAACTGCTTCAACTTCTTCCGAAGCTTCTTCTGTTACTTCTTCTGTGGCAGCTGAATCCGCAGATGCTGCAGCTGAATCAACAGCTGCGTCGGCAGAATCCATAGTTTCAGTAGCAGCAGAATCAACTGCTACTTCTTCTGTAGCCGCCATATCTTCTTGAGCATAGGCGTTAACCGTACCCAATGAAAGGGCAACGATAGCAAGCAAAGAGAGTGCTTTTTTCATTTTACTAGTTGTTTAAATACATTTTAGTGTTTTTGCATTACCGGCTTTNGCAATAGTTTNAGCCTNATATGCGTGGCCGAAAATACAAAAAATTGGTGTCCCTACACTACTCTGTGANTTCTCCGGCAAGACTTGAAGAAAACTTAATGCCAAATTCTCTTAAATCTNCCGNTTCGCTCAACAGAAGCATCGCTTTTACCAACGCCGATTCGAAAGTCATGTCTTTGGCGCTCAATACATTAAAACGCTCCAAAGCCGATGAACTGTCGTATAAACCATGAACGACTGCGCCACTGACACACTGAGATGTATTTACAATTACAGTACCATTGTCGCTGCACCTTGAGAGAAATTCAATAAAATCTNGACTGTTCGGTGCATTTCCAGCACCAAAAGTGCGCAACAATAAGATGCGCCAGTTAGGTTGCACTTGTAATGCATTGAAATTTAATCCTGGATACAACGTAACTACACCTACATCATTGGAGAATCCCTTGTGCAATTCCAACTTTGTTTTCGATGAACGCCAAAGCAACTCTTTATGGACCGTCATTCTTACTCCGCTTTCTGNCAAAGAAGGGAAATTAGGGGAGCTAAATGCGTTGAATTCGTTTGAAGACCTTTTGTAGGAACGATTACCACGATACAGTTTGTATTCAAAATAGATGCACACCTCCTGTATGACGGCCGTTCCTGATTCTTCCATTGCCGCGAATTCAAGCGCACTCAATAGGTTTTCCACTGCATCCGTTCGCAACACTCCAACTGGAAGTTGTGAGCCCGTTATAATTACAGGTTTTTTCAAACCACGCAGCATAAAGCTGAGCGCACTGGCTGTAAAAGCCATGGTGTCGGTACCGTGCAGGACAACAAAACCATCGAATAGATCGTGAAGCCCGTAAATTTCTGTCGCCAGATCTGCCCAAACGGTAGGATCCATTTCTGAACTATCCAGGGGACGNTCCATGGTTTTCACCTCTAATTCAATNGGCANTAAGCGCAGTGCAGGAATGTTTTTACGCAATTCCTCAAAATCTACCGGCGCTAATTTGCCGTTTACGTTTTGACGCATTCCTATGGTTCCGCCGGTATAGATCAAGCAAATTTTTCTCATGCCCCAAAGAGTTTTTCAGCGTTCAAAGTGGTGATTTCAGCCAATTCTCCTAAAGATACACCTTTGATTTCACTGACCGTTTGTGCTACCTCAAGCAGGAATCCAGGTTCATTTTTTTGACCTTTTTTACTAGTCGGTGTGAGATACGGTGCATCCGTTTCTAATACAATCCGATCCGTTGGGATGTTTTTGACTACAGGGTCGGTAGCACTGCGGTTGTAAGTAATAGAACCACCCAATCCAAAGTAGAATTCACCTAAACGTAGTGCCCGATTGATTTGTTTTTTACCTCCAGAAAAACAGTGAAAAACCCCACGAATTTTACCATCGTGACGTTCCTGTGCGGCCTCAAGAACGGGGAATAATTCTTTAAAACTGCTGCGTACGTGCAAAGCAATGGGGAGGTTCCAAGCGACACTCCAGTCCAATTGCCGGTTCAATGCCTCTATTTGTAGGGCTAGGGTGCTCTGGTCCCAGTAGAGGTCTAGGCCAATCTCACCAATGGCGCAAAATTCTTCCGGTTTATGATGATACCAAGCCTCGATTTGGTCTAATTGGTCCGCCCAATCCTCTTTTACGTAGCAAGGATGCAGACCGATCATCTTCCGAACCTCTAGCGAAGGATAATTTGCTGCTACCACATCCATTTTAGGGAGGCTGTTCACATCAATATTCGGGAGCAAAATTCTATTTACTCCGTTTTCTAAAGCCAACGTCTGGATTTGATCTTTACGTGTTTCAAAGACCTCGTCATAGAGATGACAATGCGTATCTNTGAACATTAGAGCGGGAGGTTACCGTGTTTCTTCTTCGGCAACTGAACCGCTTTATTTTCTAACATGGCGTAAGCGCGAATGAGTCGCTGACGAGTCTGCTCCGGTAGGATGACTTCATCTACATATCCTCTGGACGCCGCGCGGTAAGGATTGGCAAAAGCTTCAGCATATTCTGCTTCTTTTTCTGCCAATTTTGTCTCCGGGTTTTCTGCACTCGCAATTTCCTTTCTAAATATGATTTCTGCCGCGCCTTTAGCTCCCATAACGGCAATCTCTGCAGTTGGCCACGCAAAATTCATATCTGCGCCAATCTGTTTAGAATTCATAACACAATAAGCACCTCCGTAAGCTTTACGCGTAATTACAGTAATACGCGGAACCGTAGCCTCGCTGAAAGCGTAGAGTAGTTTTGCACCATTNGTAATNATGCCGTTCCACTCCTGATCTGTTCCTGGCAGGAATCCCGGCACATCTTCCAATACTAAAAGAGGAATGTTGAAAGCGTCACAAAAACGCACGAATCGGGCACCTTTGGTAGAGGCTTGAATATCTAAAACACCTGCGAGATAGGCCGGTTGATTCGCGACCACACCGATGGATTTACCCGCGAGACGAGCAAATCCTACAACGATATTTTCTGCAAAATCTTTATGTACTTCGAAAAAACTGTCCGTATCGACGATTTCACCAATAACCTCTTTCATGTCGTAAGGCTGGTTCGCACTTTCGGGGATGATGTGCTGCAGCCCCATACGAAGCTCATCGCCTACCGTATAAGGAAGCGAAGGCGGCTCTTCATCACAGTTTTGTGGAACGTAAGAGAGTAATTTCTTTAACCCTTCAATCAAGGCGATTTCGTTAGGGTATGTGAATTGGGTTACCCCACTTTTCGTCGCATGCGTGCTTGCTCCACCCAATTCCTCTGAGCTCACTTCTTCGTGTGTGACCGTTTTGACCACATTGGGTCCGGTGACGAACATGTAGGAGGATTCCTCAACCATCATAATAAAATCGGTCAAAGCCGGTGAATATACTGCGCCACCCGCACAAGGTCCCATCATCGCAGAGAGCTGAGGAATGACCCCTGATGCTTGAACATTACGGTAAAAAATATCGCTGTAACCACCGAGCGAGACAACTCCTTCTTGAATACGCGCGCCGCCACTGTCGTTAAGTCCGATCACCGGAGCACCCGTTTTCATGGCNAGNTCCATCACTTTAGTAATTTTCTCGGCATGGGCTTCAGCGAGCGAGCCGCCTAAAACGGTGAAATCTTGAGCATAAACGTAGATTAATCGGCCGTTAACGGTTCCATAACCGGTAACTACACCATCGCCTAAGATTTTCTGCCCGTCTAGACCGAATAGATTACTGCGGTGCTGAACGAGCGCACCCATTTCTTGAAAGGATCCTTCGTCTAATAGAAAGTGTATGCGTTCACGTGCGGTGAGTTTACCTTTAGCATGTTGCGCCGCTATACGCTTTTCGCCGCCGCCAACTTTGCTCTGCTCTTGAAGTTCTTGAAGATGTGTTCTCTTGTCTTGCATGGTGGTTCTCTGTCTAGTTTCTGTGTTTCAATTTACTTCTCAGAGAAGGCATTTCGCAAATTTACCTTCGTATGTCTGTGGAATCTTTTCGTCTCTTTCGCTTTTCTGCGGATTTCAATCTGCTCTTCTTCCGGTAAATTAATGACTTCAACGCATTGCGGAGTGCAACATCCTTCGTGTTTTTCAGCGCATTCCTCGCACTGAATAAANAGTANATTACACGCTTTGTTNGCGCAATTTGCGTGGTTAGCGGATGGCTGGCCGCATTGATGACATTCGGAAATGACCTCATCCGAAATAGCTTCGCCTAAGCGTTCATCGAAGACAAAGTTGATGCCGTGAAATTTGTTCGATAGTTTTTCTTCTTCAATTTGGCGGGCGTAATCAATAATACCTCCGTGCAATTGGTTGACATCGTTAAATCCATGGTGCTTTAAATAAGCCGACGTCTTCTCGCAGCGAATTCCTCCAGTGCAGTACAAGAGAATCTTACGATCCTCCTGACCCTTGAGTTTTTCTAAAACCATGGGGAGTTCTTCACGGAACGTCTCGGCCTCAGGAAGGACTGCGCCCTCAAAATGACCAATTTCACTTTCGTAATGGTTGCGCATATCTACCACCACTGGATCGTGCTTTTCGATAGCTTCATTCCAATCCTTGGCCGTCAGGTGGGCGCCAACATCAGTNACGTCATAGTCTTCAGGTTGAAGACCGTCTGCCACAATCTGCTCTCGAACTTTGACGACAAGCTTCAAAAATGACTTCCCTTCTGTCTTATCCGTTACCGCCAATTTAAAGGGCACATCGTGGAAATATTCGATGCCGTGTATNAAAGCATCAAACGCATCCCAATGGTGCTGTGGAACATTCATTTGTGCATTNATACCTTCTCTAGAAACGTAGATACGACCTAAACAGTCCCACTGTGACCATTGCGCAAATAAAGCGTCGCGCAACTCCTGTGGGTTTTCTATGATGACATATTTGTAAAAAGAAACCGTAGTACGCTGAAAAGTTTCTGCATCAAGCTTGGCCTGCAGTTCTTCTCTACTCAATTTATTAGCGAGTGTTCTTTTCCCAGCATTTGGATCCATAGGCGGGTGATTTATCCTGCAAAGATAAGTTATCTTTGAGGGACCTAATTCTGATCTTTATCACATTCAGAGCATGAATAAAACCATCCTTATCCTAGGCGCCTGTGGGCAAATAGGAACAGAACTTACATTGGCACTTCGCCAGAAATACGGCAACCATAGCGTTGTTGCTTCTGACATCCGTCAGCCTGAACATTCGGAACTNCTTAATGGNCCCTTCGNNGTGCTCGATGCNAGCAGCGCAAGCGCACTNCGNTNGGTTTGTGAAAAACANNAAATACATACCGTATACCACNTGGTCGCTATGTTGAGTGCNACGGGNGAAAAATTTCCAATGNAGGCCTGGGATTTNAACATGCAGAGTTTGTTGCACGTACTAGAATTGGCNCGGGAAAANGTGATTCAGAAACTTTTCTGGCCCAGCTCNATTGCGGTCTTTGGACCTACTACACCAAAGCAAAACACCCCGCAGCAAACCGTTATGGAACCGTCAACGGTCTATGGCATTTCGAAACTTGCGGGAGAGCGTTGGTGTGAATATTACTTCAATAAATATGGTGTGGACGTTCGGTCCATTCGCTACCCCGGACTGATTTCTTGGAAAAGTCAACCGGGTGGAGGTACTACAGATTATGCTGTGGAGATTTACTATAAAGCGTTAGAAGAAGGTCGATACACAGCGTTCTTGAGTGCCCAGCGCGCCTTGCCTATGATGTATATGGATGATGCCATACGTGCGACCATTGAACTCACAGAAGCGCCAGCAGAAAAAGTAAGTATTCGCAACAGCTATAACCTAGCAGGAATCAGTTTTGACCCCACCACAATTGCGGCCAGTATTCAGAAAAGAATGCCCGGATTTGAATGCGAGTGTGTTCCAGATTTTAGAGAAGAGATTGCAGCATCTTGGCCAGAGCGTATTGACGACTCTGCCGCTCAAAAAGATTGGGGCTGGTCCATGGAGTACGACCTCGATGCCATGACGGAAGCAATGCTCACGAACCTTAAAACGAAATTGGGTTTATAACGTTACTTCGAAATACTCTGAAGGATCGTCGTAGCCTTCAATCGTTTTCAGCCCGAAATGTTTGAAACCAAGATCCTTTAAAAGCGTGATACTCACAGTATTTTCAGGATGTGTAATGGCGCTCAGTTTTTCTTGCGCGAAATCTTCTTTCGCAGCCTGCATCAACCTACGTGAAGCCTCCCTTGCATATCCGTTTCCCTCGTGCGATGGAAGTAAGGCGTAACCTAAATCTATGATGGTGAGCCCTGGACGAACAAAAAGTCCCGTTACACCGACTTTTTGGCCTGTGGATTTCAATATGAGTGTATAATTGCCATATCCCCGCTCGTGCAGCTGCCTCAAGGTCCTAGCTCGAATATATTCACACGCATCATCCTGATTAAGAAAGTTTCGATCGCCAATAAAGCGAATCGCTTTTTCCTGTGTAAAGATTTCGAAAATAAGGGCTGCATCTTCCTCTGTCGTTGGGCGCAGATACAGCCGTTCCGATTCGAAACTGAGATACTTATTTCGCATCATCATACCAACTGCTGTACTTCTGGTAGTTGTTAGCAATACGCTCGATTTCCCCTTTGCGCAAACGTTCTGGTACGGGACCCATTTCTTTCGCAGGCACACCTGCCCAGAGGGTTCCTGAAGCAAGTTTCTTTCCTTGAGTCACAACCGAACCGGCCGCCACGATACAACCCTCACCGACCACACAATCGTCCATGACGATCGCGCCCATACCGATGAGCACGTTGTCCTCGATAGTGCAACCGTGCACAATCGCATTGTGACCTATGCTTACATTATTGCCAACGGTCGTCGGGAACTTTTCGTAAGTGCAATGCACAGTGGCGTTGTCCTGGACGTTGACTTTATCGCCAAAGGTGATACTGTTTACATCCCCGCGCACGACGCTTCCGAACCAAAAACTACAACCATCGCCGCATTTGAATTGGCCAATAATGGTTGCGTTATCCGCTGTAAAACAATCGGTGCCGAATTCAGGCGTATGTCCTAGCAAGGGCTTAATGAAGGCCATGGTATTGTCGTTTAAGGTTCTCTTTTCAAATGTACGCTTTGCGAGTTTTACCACGTACATTTGCACTTAGAAACAACCCCACATCATGGACATCAAGCGCGTACCCGTTAGTATTTATGCAGAAATGACCCCGAATCCGAAGGTCATGAAGTTTGTGAGCAACAAAATGTTGTTGCAAACCGACTCGGCAGAATTCCGAAACATTGAAGAAGCTAAGCCGTCGCCATTAGCCACGAAGCTCTTCCATTTCCCTTTTGTCAAAGAAGTATTTATCTCAGGAAATTACATCGCCATTGCAAAATTTGATGTCATAGAGTGGGATGATGTAGCACAAGAAGTACGCGTTTTCATAACTGATTTTCTTCAAGAAGGCGGTGTCGCCGTACATGAAGACGAATTAGCCCCTGCTGAAGCCAAAGAAGCATCATCCGATGGTTCGCCCGCTGTTCGTTCGGAAGATATGGGTGAAATTGAAGGACGCATCGTGGATATTCTTGAAGAATACATCAAGCCTGCAGTCGCCCAAGACGGAGGAAACATTGCTTTCATGGGCTACAAGGATAAAATTGTTGAAGTCCAACTTCAAGGAGCATGTTCCGGTTGCCCTTCATCTACCATGACCTTAAAGAATGGTATTCTTAGCATTCTGCAAAAAATGTTGCCAACCCTAGTTGATGATGTGGTTGCAGTGAATGGTTAAGAAACCGCTGACAAAGAGTATGCACATAAAAAAGGCGGCCTAATAGGCCACCTTTTTTATTCTATAGCTTCGCTGCGGGATATTAAGCCGACTGCATACCCATGTTGCGCAAATGACGAAAATGTCCTTTAATGGCACTTATCGTCGAACGGTATTCATTGTACGGCAACTCAAATTCCGCCGCTGTCTTGCGAACGATCTCTGCGATTTTTGGATAATGAATATGATTGATAGTAGGGAACATGTGGTGCTCAACCTGGAAATTCAATCCTCCTGTGTACCATGTTACTAACCAATTCTTCGTGGCGAAATTCGCCGTGGTTTTCATTTGGTGTTCTATGTTCGTGATTTTTTGAACCTCTTCTTCCGTAGGGAATTCAGCCTTATCAACCACATGTGCCAGCTGGAACGTAATAGAAAGAATGAAACCTGCAATCAGGTGCATTACAACATTTCCCCAAAGAACTAAATACCAAGGAGCACCTAATAACATAGGCATCGCGTAGAATACTGTAAAGTGGAACAATTTACCAACGATCAGTTTCGTCCAAACCATACCCAAACTCTGGTTTTTTGCTTTGAACAAATCACTCTTATTGTAATTCACCATCTGCGTAAAGTCCTTTTCTAACAACCATTTGTACGTCATTAGCGTGTACGTAAAAGGTGCGTAGATATGCTGGTACTTGTGTTTCGGCAATAGCTTTTGGCTAGGATGAAAACGAAACATACCTCCGGTGTCTATATCATCATCATGTCCATCGACATTTGTATGGGTATGGTGTTTCATATTGTGTTGAACACGCCATGTATACGAATTCCCTGCAAGCATATATATTGAAGCACCTAATCTGCGGTTCCACCATTCACTGCGGGTTACAGTGTTATGCAATGCGTCGTGCATGAGATTCATTCCTACACCTGCCATCCCTACACCTGCAAAAGCCCATAAAAGCGTGGTCATTCCAAACCCCCAATTCGCTGTTAAAAACAAGCCGAAAGGAACCAAATACAATGCAAGGTTTAAAAACGCTTTGATGTAATACCTGTAGTCTGCCAAGCTAGATTTATTTTCTTCTTTAAAGTAGGCGCGAACTCTCTTACGCACTTCCTTTTGAAAATCACTAGAACTCTTAAATCTTAACATGAAATAATAGTTAATTAAGTTGATGAAATTAGTAAATAACGGGTCAAGTAAAACAACATGTGGTAAATTTGCATTTAAACAATGCAACCAACCATGTTGAAAAACATAAATCCCACAGATCTAAAGGCTTGGAAAAAGCTTCAGTCGAATTTCGACAACGATAAACGCACTTTAAAAACGCGCTTCTTTGAAGACCCAGACCGTTTCAATAAATACCACATCAAGTGGGACGGTCTTTTGTTCGACTTTTCTAAAAACCACATTGGCTCCGAAACCTTTAGTCTTTTTAAAGAACTATTAAACGAGGCGAATGTTCGCGAAGCCATTCAAATGCAACAAGGGGGCGCGAAAATTAACATCACTGAAAACCGCGCAGTATTGCATACGGCATTAAGAAATATGTCGGGAGACCCTATTCTGATGGACGGTGAAGATGTGATGCCCGGTATTCGCGATTCATGGGCGAAGTTGGCCGCATTCTCTAATGAGATTCGCTCAGGAGCCTGGAAAGGTCATACTGGAAAACGTATTACAGATGTGGTAAACATTGGCATAGGCGGCTCCGATTTAGGACCACGAATGGTAATTAATGCACTTCGTCCGTTCGTAACAGATCAAATGGATTTCCATTTTGTAGCAAATATTGATGGCGCAGATTTACATGAAGTATTGCGTAAGGTCAATTCGGAAACTACCCTGTTCATTATAGCGTCAAAAACCTTTACCACACAGGAAACCATGAAAAATGCGAATAGCGCAAAAGAATGGTTTTTGAACAATGGAGGTGCGGAATCGTCTGTTGCAAAACACTTTGTTGCAGTGAGCACAAATGCTGAGGGCGTTGCAGGGTTCGGGATTGACACCAAAAACATGTTTGGATTCTGGGACTGGGTTGGAGGACGCTACAGCGTTTGGTCGGCGATCGGTCTTCCAGTTATACTGGCCATCGGTTTTCAGGGCTTCCAAGAATTTCTAGGCGGGGCACACGCCATGGATAAACACGTGGCTAATGAGGATTGGGACAAAAATATTCCTGCCCAAATGGCCATGTTGGGCATCTGGTACCGCAATTTTCACGGGGCGGCAAGTCATGCTATTCTTCCATACGATCAATACATGGATAGATTCGCGGCCTATTTCCAACAAGGCGATATGGAGAGTAACGGAAAATATGTTGGTCGAAATGGTAAAAAAGTAAACTACGCTACGGGTCCTATTATATGGGGCGAACCTGGAACGAACGGCCAACACGCCTTCTACCAGTTAATTCACCAAGGTACCGATCTGATCCCAGCCGATTTCATTCCATCGAAGAAGCCCCAACACAGCTTAAAAGAT
>NYXD01000066.1 GCA_002685435.1 Cryomorphaceae bacterium
CGCTACTATTCCCAAAGGTCGTGGGACAAGCACTCTTTTTTCTGCATCAAGCATTGGTGATCGAGGTTTCTTCGGACATTCATGGGGCAACATTGGCAAAGTCCGGTATCAAAGTTCTCTAAGAAGTACCTCGGGTGCGAACAACTATCCTTATACCCTAGGCAATTTAAGCGGTACACTCAGTGGAAATAGCTTCAATGATTTGACCTATCTACAGTCGTTTAAGGGTAAGTTATCAAAATGGGATTGGCAATCTACCCTCTGGTATACACAAAGCGAGAAGGATAATAGCGGCTCCGTTTTAACACCAAATTACATTAACCATCTCGAAGATGAGGTGTTGCGATTTAAATATGCACTTCGAAATCGATCGAATCAATGGCAAGTCTATCTAAGCAATGAGTGGCAGGCATACACAGATACCAATTCATCTTGGATTATTCAAGATACAAACAGGTATTCGCAGGCAACTCTGCAGTATTCGTATAGAACGGAAGATCAAGAGTTATTTATTACTGCAAATTACTTTAGTGCCGATGGATCTAACCGCAATGCACATGCCTTTTTACCACATGTTTTATACAACCTGAGGTTATCAAAGAATGATAAAATGGTATTAAAAGGTGCGGGATATCAAAATAATGCACACGTTGGTGCCCATTATGTTCGGACCACCGCTAGGGGTAACTTTCAAAACCAATTTGCTCTGGGAACCTATTACCGTTTGCCCACGCTTAATGAATTGTATTGGAATCCTGGGGGCAATCCTGCTCTTGATCCGGAACGTTCATACGGTATGAAGTATTCGATCTGTCGAGAAGGGAGTTTAAGGATTAATCTAACCACAGATCAGTTATATTATGATAGGATGATTCAGTGGACCCCAGGAGCATCTGGGAATTGGTCCCCGCAAAACTACTATTCTGTCTACACGAGCTCTACGACAATGACTTTAGCAAGGAATTGGGCCAGGTTTAATGCAAACATGAACCTAACTCATCAATATTCCAGAGTCCTTGCAACGATGAATAATGATCCCGCGATTGTGGGCAAGTCACTCATATATCGCCCAGTTTTGCAGGCGGTGTATACTTCCGAATTTAAACTAGCAAGAGGTACGCTTCAGCTGAGAGGTTTTTATACGGGATTACGTCATACACTTCGCGATAATAGTCCAGTAGGAGAGATTTCGGCACAGTATTGGTGCGCATTGGCATATACCTTATCTGGGGCAAACAATCGTTGGAATTTATTGCTTCAAGTTGACAATGTATTTAATAATGAAAGACAGTATTACCAGTACTTCCCGATGCCCGGGCGGTCCTACCTTATAAATTTAAAACTCAATTCAAAACGATGAAAAAATTATCTCTATTAGCAGTAATAGCCGCTTGGACAAGCCTTACTGTAAGTTGTACTCCAGCAGAAACGCCATCAGGTGCGTCAGGGGTCTACACTGATTTACATTTGATTTTAAATGAAGGGCCTTTTGGCTCAGGGTCTGGTTCTATCACCGCCTACAGTGAAGACACCCTCATTCAAAATGCTTTTTCTTTAGAAAATGGTTTTCCTTTAGGTAATGTTGCGCAGCATATGATCGAAGCAGATTCAATGCTGTATGTCGCTGTCAACAATAGCAATGTAATTCATGGAATCAATCGGAACACTCTAATTCATAACTGGTCTGCTACTGTTGAGCAGCCCCGTTATTTAGCTTCGGAAGGAAATCGCTTATTCGTGTCGAATTGGAAGGATTCTTCAATCTATGTGTTGGATAAAACGAATGGAAGTTTGGTCGATAGTATAGATATGGGACATTTCACAGAGCAATTGACAATTTTCAACAATAAATTATTTGCTGGGGTAGGAACCTACGAAGGACCTTGGACACTAGCAGAGATCGATCTAGGTACATTCGATGTAAAGCATCATGCCATAGGAGATGTACCGAATTCGTTTGCCGTTATTGGAAATGAACTCTTTATTTTATGTAGCGGAGATGAGAACTTCGGTATAGGTGATGATACACCAGGTAGTATTTGGAAGTATGAAGGGTATTCAAACGGAGCTACTGAAGTTGCTGCACCAAGCAATAATAGCAAACATGGAATAGGATTTTCTTCGGATGGAACAGACGCATATTTTCTAAATGCTTCTTACGACGGTGCCATAGTGAAATGGACTCCTGGTCAAAACTGGCCAACCTCTACCTTAACCTTGCCTGGAGGTTACAATTTAAATTTCCATAACGGGAATCTATATTTCTTTGATGCTAAAGACTACGCAAGTAGCGGCGAGGTGCGTACGTATTCTACAACGGGTAGTCTCATTGAGACCATTCCAGCAGGAGTTATACCCAGACAAGTAATTTATTAGGCCTTAGCGGTCGCAACTAGTTTGATCTCTGCCGCATAGGCGATTGCGCTGAATAATGCTGTGGAGATCAATTCTGGTGCATAGAAGGGAAGGCCTGCCGCATAGGTGGCCATTAATCCTGAGATTGTTCTAGGAAAAAGACTGAACTCGCTCAAAAAAACTCCGAGGTTACTTAGTAAGAAAAAGCCGACGGAGCCAATAATAAGCGCCACGATGCTCTTTGTGCCACTTTTTGCATAATGCCCGGCTACAGCGTAAATAATGAATCCAGCATAAGTCCAAATAGAACCCTTGTACATCAAGACGAAGGATCCTGAGGGGTAGATTAGGTTATTGATGAATACGTCAGTGACCATTAGAACACCAAAAGTCAACGCCAAAATCTTGAAAAGACTTTTGTTCTGGTGCGCGCCCATGAACGCTAGAGCGCCCATAGCAGTGAAATTAGGGTAATGTGGCGCAATGCGCGAAATGAGCGCTGCGATAACGAGTCCGATTAATACCTTATTCTTTGCTGTCATAATCTCTGTGAATTCTGCACAAATATACGTTGACTTACGCTTCTTTGGTATAGGTTTCCCATGTTCCATTGGGATTTAATACCAACAATTTCTGTTTTGTCTCTTGAGAAGGGGTGGGGGAAGGGACTGGTACTGCGATGGGTTTAGCGCGAACCGCTTCGAGAGGGACGGTGTTATTCTTTTTCGACCGAGCTCCTGTAAGTATATAACGAAGGTCTAAGTCGTCATCAAAAGCACACAATTTTTGTATGAGTTGGAGGTTAGGTTTGTTCCTCCCGTTAAGAATATGTACTAGAGTAGATCGGTTCATTCCAAGCGCATTTGCCATGCTAGAAGGTGTATGCCCTTCAAGTTCCATATAGGCTTTTAAACGTTGTACAATCGCTTCCATAGTTACAAATGTAATAAATTCGCAACATATGAAACAAGGTGTTACAGTTGTTATTTCGGGAAACAACCCTCAGATCGTTCCAACGATAATTATGAAAAGTGAAACTTTATTTAAAAGGACTTAAAATACTGATATAAGGATATTTGTACTTATTAATTATAGTGTTTCACGATGCGAAAACAGGACCGTTCCGTTTGAATCATAGAGCCCTGTTTGCAAGCGTACTTGATCTGCATCGAGAAGTTTCAATTGTAACATCCCATAATGTTGTGTATCGGTTGTCTTCTCGTGTATTCGGGTGCTGTTATTTTCGTAGTGGTGGGGATGCGCATTAGCCGTAAGTGGTGAGGCGCATACTTCAATGATAGACTTACCGTCAATCACCATTTTATTAATTTCACCGCTGTGGCGATCGCCCGTTAATACAATGGGCTTTCCTGGCGATTTGGAGAGCCATTTCAACAGTAAGGCACGTTCTTTAGGGTAATTACTCATATTCTCAAATACCTCAGCAGTATTTAACAGCTGTCCTCCCATACAAATGATGTGCACTTTAGCTGTTGAATGGCTCAGTGTACTGTGGAACCAATTCAACTGTTCAACACCGAAAACGGTAGCATTAGATGCATCTTTATGAGTTCTAAAGCTGCGATTGTCGAGGAGATAGATATCTACTAGACCCCCTGCAGCAGTGGTTCGACCGTAATAGCTGTGCGTATTGGGCTGCGGATAATCAGGTTTCCAGAAGTCTTTAAATGCCCTCATCGTAGTTGAAAAGCCCGAAAAAGTAGATAGATCGCAATCGTTTGGGCCTGCATCATGATCGTCCCATATCGCTAAATGATTGCTTTTGCTCAATAGGTCTTGAAATACAGGCTGACCAAAAACAGACTTATATCTGGCCATTGTGCTATCATAGCTGTTCCATTGCTCATTATTAAGATAAATATTATCTCCAAGCCAAATGAAATGATCTAGACTATCTAGCGCTTTGTTGAGCGTAGGTAGTAGATGTTGGGTTTGATCCGGTTCATTACAGCTTCCGAAACCAATGTTGAGCACCTGTTCTTCTTGGGTGCAAGCAGAGTTGAGCATTAGCGTCGTGAGACAAGCAATGGTGATTTTTTTCATAGCACGTAGATAATAGATGAGCAATTCGCGTTTGTGCGTTAACTTCACCTTTAAAATTACGGGAATGTTCCAAGCCTCCGATTCTAAATATTTATCTGATAACCAGTGGTATATGCCATACAACGAATTGTTGACGGCGTTTAATTGGGAAATTATCGGTTATTCTTCTGAGGAACGTCCCATTTTGAATACAACCTTAGGTACGGGTTCGCGTAGCATTTGCATGTGGGCCGGCATGCATGGTAACGAGACTACAGGTGTATTCATGTTGCTTTCGCTCATAGATCTCTATACGCGGAATAAAATGGATTTAAGTGACTACTCCATACATATCATACCGGTTATTAATCCTGATGCATATGTTCGGTTTACTCGTCGAAACGGGCTCTCCATAGATTTGAATCGAGATTTCCGAGCCTTTCAAACCATTGAAAGCGCAAAGCTCATTGGATGGATTAAGATGAATTCACCTGAGTTGTGTTTCAACCTCCACGATCAGCGATCAATTTTTCATGTAAATGATGAGCCTGCCCATACATCATTCCTAGTACCTTCTTCTAACGAATCTAGGGAAATTACTCCCGTGCGTCGAGCATTAATGAATCGTGTCGGTAATGCCTTAAGTTCATTGCAGATGCCATTGAATGGAATTGGACGCTACAGCGATGAATTTTACCCAACGGCAGTAGGGGATTACCTTATGGCCCAAGGCATTCCTAATGTACTTTTCGAAAGCGGTGTCAGTATTGACGATTTTGAGCGCATGAAGGCACGTTTATTTGGATTGAACGCCATGGTCGCATTGTTGAAATCGGATGATACTCCGTCCGCGGTTTATGATGAATTGCCAAAGAATAAAAAAGGCTTATTAGAATGGGTGTTCACGGGTGTTTTATATGCTCGAATGCGTGTAGATGTTGCTATCAAAAGAGTTTATTATGTAAACGGTCATGCGCAAGGGATGTATTACATGATGGATGAATTAGGTGATTTAGCATCCCGTCCACGCATGAAAGAGAGTGATGGTGCGGCAATGACCTTATCTGCACCTTTAGTACTCGGGCAGCCCATAACAGCGGTCTTGGGAACAGTGGTTTTTGAAAATGGATTAATAGTAGGATAAACTCCCCAACAGCTATGCTGGGGAGTACCACATTATTTAAACGTCTGCTGGCTTTTTACTAAGCAAAAGTAGATCCTTAGCCACGACTTCAGTAAAGTACTTTTTCTGTCCCCCCGTGTCTTCATAGCTGCGCGTAACCAATCTACCAGCGATACCCACCTTGTCACCTTTTTTAAGGTACTCATTCATAGTTTGCGCTAGTTTACCCCAGGCAACGACATTGTGCCAATCGGTCATGGTCTTTTTAGAGCCCTCAGCATCTTTATATACCGTGTTCGTGGCCAGGCTGAAAGAGGTGCGGAGCGTGTTGTTGATTTGTTTGGATTCTGGAGTCATTCCTAGATTCCCAATTAATTGAACATGATTTTCCATAATTATGGTTTTAAGATTAGTCCAATTAATCTGGCAAGCGTACATCTTATTAGCAAATATTGTGAATAACAAAAGGTTTTCTACAATGGCTTCTTGATAGTATTAATTATCGCGAATGCAGCATTGACATCTTTGTTGTGAACAATGAAGGTAGCTTCATTAGTGGTGGAGATAATTTCTTTAATGGGAACGCCTGCAGAGGCGATATGCTTGAAGAAAAAGTAATAGAGACCGATCACCTTTGAGCTGCTATCGGGTAAACGAAGAGTTATAGAGCTTAAATCATTCGTTTGATCTATTAATTTTTCACCGGTCATCGCTTTTTCTAGTGCAATCGTGTAATCTTCACTAACGACTACTGTAGTTTCTTCCATGCCGCCTGTGAAGCTGTGAAAACCACTTTGTAGCTCCGTGATATAGGATATGAATTGCGCTTGTTTCGAGGGTAATGACGGCGTTTTCTTGTAGGTATAAGCCACTAAATTCGAGCGAACGATGATATCGCCTAATGTGCCGATAAACTGCTGCAGTTTATGCTGCATTTTAAATTGAAGCCGCGGCTCTCGTCTCCGAATTGCCATGACCACAGCACTTTCTTTGATCTCCTTACCAGTAAGTTGCTCAATATCTCCTTTTATCATGCGGGCTAGCGAACTAAGATTG
>NYXD01000067.1 GCA_002685435.1 Cryomorphaceae bacterium
CTTGTTTTTAAGTAATGATTTTCACAGAAATATCGGAGGATCTATTTTCTTTCGATAGTCAGGAACCATTTAAATCACAGGGCTCCAGGTCTATTCCTTACGTTAAACGATATTTCTGGCAATAACGCAAGCGATGTACGGTATTTACCGTACAGGGCTTACACGATAACCACCAATCGGTCGAAGGCCTTGAAAGTAAAATATTGTGGATCGACAACAATGAGGAATAGCTCGTTGGTTACGTGGCTATTCAACTCACGATTAAATTCAATCTTTGGTTCAATTGTTCAATTTTCGAATTATTCCAGGACGCGATACCCCATCACCGCAACCGCCTATATAATAGGGCGGTTGCGGTGGTGGGGGTGTGTCCATGCGGTGTATTGAATGAATTGAGTGTAAGGGGTTGTAAACAAGTGATTTATAGCCGGTCTAATGGAATTGATGATTGCACTTAAAGAAAATTGTATAACTTGCACTTACCTGCGAAGGCCTGCATAATGGGTAAGTTCTCGTCCCTTGGAAAATGCGGTGTCCAAACTGGTGACCACACCTGCAATAGGGTGGTTTTGTAGTTGATTATCAGTGAATTATACAGTTAGGTTCAAGTCTTGTCATCCCGACTCAATAATAGCAAGGCTTCCAAGAAATTGGGGGCCTTTTTTTATTAACTTAGCTCAGCAGTACGATCCTTACAAAATAAGACAATACCACCAGTAACCTAGTTCGTCATCTGGCACAAAATTTATTCTAATTAGAACTTTAAAACATATTTGTAATGAACTTGAAATCAGTCATTTTCGTATTAATGGCAGCGCTTCTCACATCGTGCGTAGTAGTTGCTCCAGGAACCGTAGGTGTAAAGAACAAACTCGGTAAACTAAGTAATAAAGTTATTCAACCGGGTATAGTAGGATTGAACCCACTCACCACACGAGTCATTACGGTTCCAACCAGGACTGTAAACCTAGAGGTCCCATTGTACCTACCTTCTAAAGAGGGATTGAATGTATTGGCGGAAATTTCAATATTATATCACATCGAGGCCATTCAAGCACCAAACGTAATACAAACAGTTGGTGAGAATTATGAGCAGGTCATGATCCTCAGTGTATTTAGATCTGCAGCAGCTAATGTTTGTTCACGATATATGGCGAAAGACATGCACAGTGGTCAAAGAGCTGAGATTGAGATGGCTATTAGTAATCATATGGACAGTCTGTTAATTGACCGTGGGTTTGTTATAGAATCAGTTCTGATGAAGAGTATCAAGTTACCTCCTGGGCTGTATGATGCTATTGAGAGTAAACTAGAGGCGGAGCAGATTGCCCAACGTATGGAATTTGAGCTCGAACAAGAACGATTGGAAGCAAAGCGTAAAAAGATTGAAGCGGAAGGTACTAGAGACGCACAGAAGGTTCTAGCGGAAGGACTTACTGATGAGATCATTAAGTGGAGAAGTTTGGAGGTTTTTGAGAATTTATCCAATTCGCCCAATGCTAAATTGATTTTCACCGATGGATCGGCTCCTATGCTTTTAAACGAGGATTTAAAGTAAGCGATCTAGGCAGATATTACCAATACTAACTATACCCCTTCATTACTGCAGTAGTGAAGGGGATTTTTTTGGCGTTATGCGAATGATATAATGGGTATTGGGGCTGTTTTAATAGTCTCGTAAATGAAACAAACCTTTGAATTAGCATTTTAAATAGCTCAATTATATGATTTCACGGCTACTTTTTGAGAATAACAGATATGCGATACACATTCTTAAGTAAATACGTTTATATGTAAATAGAAACTGAGATGAAAACACGGTATTACATATTTATTCTACTTTTCAGTATAACGGCGAACGCGCAAGAATTAGTCATAAATAATACTGTTTACGGTCAGGTAACCTCTACGTTGTACAAAGAGGCACGCATCGTTCGACCCATAACTCCTGCGCAGTTTCATGAATTATCTGTTTTATATGACGGTTACCGATTAAACTTCAAAAATGATGATGATTATTCGGCGTGTTTTTCTTCTTATCCAAAGACAATTAATTGGGAGTTAACTGAAGAGGAGTTAAGAAACTTGAGAAATTTTATTCGTAGGAATGGAGGAAATCTTCCAAAAACTTTGAAGCCTAAGGTGAGTAGTCTTAATCCAGATACTCCTAATGAATTGGTCTCAAATGCAGTTGACCAGAAAGTAGAAGAAGAGTTGGTTGATACTAAAAAACTGCCTCCATCGAGTGTGGAAATAGCCCCAGCACTCGACACAGAAGACTTAGAACGTGCGGACAAAGATTCCACGACTTGGACTGAACTTTCGGATGATCGCGACTCATCAAAATTAATCGTCGTAGCAAATGCTATCACTATGATTAACTCTGACGTTGAGGCAAGCGGCATAATAAATACAGAAAATGATAGTAGCGTCAAAAAAGTAGATCAGATGCGCGCCTACAAAAGAAAAGGTGTGATTTACCGCAATGATACGCTCTCTGTGAAGGAGGCGAAACTAATAGCTATGAACCAAAATTTCACAGCGTACCGTTACTTCGCGGCAGCACAAAGACTCCGGGAATGGAATACGTTCTATGGAATTGTTACGGTACCTGCACCCTGGATAGTGATTGTCACTGGACCAGTTATAGCCGTGAGAGAGTCTATTCGAAAAAGGAAAATAGAAACAGCGGTAGAAGCTTATAACATTTCTGTTCTTAGGACAAATAATAGGGATATCAAAACATTGATTCGATAATGAAAATTACTATTGTTTGAAGACGATCGAACTTGTAACGATTTGATCACTCTCTACTCTCAATATATAGGACCCACTAGACAAGTCAGAAGTCGAAAAGACCACAAATGCACTCTCAGCAAAACGTTCGCTACGAACTAACCTCCCAGTAACATCATACAGATAATAAGTACCGTTTAAGGGCCTAGTAAACTCTATCGTCAACGATCCTGATACAGGGTTAGGGTAGGTTTTATATTTTAAAGTGCTCTGTTCGGGAAGTCCTACTTCATTGAGACTTTTCATTACCTCTACTGTATCACCGCATTCGTTGTACGCTTTTAAAGTAATGGTGTAATTAAGATTTACAGTGGCGTATTGGTGAGAAATACTAGCAGCTTGAGTAACAGTTTGTGAGCCATCGCCCCAGTCCCATATTAGCCCCAGACTACCGGATACGTTAGCAAAGAATTGGACCAGCATTCCATTCGAACCTGATGATGCGATATTAAAATTGAAGTTAGCATTCAATGCAGGACATGTAGAAACTGTATCTAGAACAGAATATGAACCGCCACAGGTATCGGTGCAATTTAGGGTCACATAATAGGTTCCAATACTTGAATAAGTGTGTGTCACGTTTAAACCACTACCTGTAGATCCGTCGCCAAAATTCCAGTCATAGTTACTCAAGCCTGCAGGTTGTGCTGAAAATGTGAAGGTTGAGCCCGAAAATGTATTGGTAAAGTTCGGGATAATGGTTTGGCAAATGTCAATTGCGCTAGTGGTTACATCGACTGTACCACAGGCATCAGTGACTGTGAGAGTGACCGTATAAGATCCCGCAGAAACATAGGTATGGCTTGGATTAGCGCTAGTACTGCTTGAACCATCACCGAAATTCCAAGCATAGCTTAGGGCTACCCCGACTGAAGTATTTGAACTAAATAGTCTGGTAGAGCCTTGACCGGAAAATCCGAAATTTGCGGCAACTGCCCCGCAAATTTTCAATGTTGTCGACAAGGTATCGCTATTACCGCAATCATTGTAAGCAATTTGCTGAACGCTATATATGCCAGGTGTCGAGTAAGAATAAGAAACTGAATTTCCTATTGACGAATTACCATCTCCCCAATTCCATAAAATGGAGTCATTTAATGAACCGGTATTCAGGGCGGTTACAATTGTGCCGTTTAAGGTGGTAGTTCCTTGAGCTGTAACCGAAGGGCATGGGCTTGTTGTGAAATTAATGGTGGCGTTTGAGCTAACTAAATTAGCCGCACAACTATCTTTTACGAAAACAGCATAGGTAGTATTGGGTTGCAGCCCGGTCAAAGTGTAAGGTGAAGAGGCAGGATTAATCATCTGTCCTGTACCCAATGCGAAGCCTACTGTATCATATTCAACAATGCTAACATTTGAGGTTCCCTGCCAACTAATTTCGGCAGTGTTTGTACCAATATTACTCGCGGTCAATAAAGAAGGAGCAGGACATGTACTTGTTCCTTCAAAGGCTATATCATCAATTGCAATAGCAGAGGCTACAGTGTAGAAGATATTTGTTCCGGAATTTTTGTAAGCTTCAAAACTTACAATAACAGTGTCTCCTTGGAAAGAACTTAACGAACAGGTTTTTTTGAGCCAGGCAAAACTGTTTGAACTTGTTGATTGCTGGCCATTGAAGTTGGCAATGAGTGTATCACTACCACCTGATTTTCTTNCATAAACCTTTAGGCCTTGAATTGCNCCTCCNTACATNTGATACCAAAATGAAAATTCGGGACTCAGGAGTTGACCAAGATATACNGCAGGTAGCTCAATTTTTGCTGTATCGGCTGTCGAAGTAGTTGTCTTCGTAAAGAGATAACCACTCAAACCGCCTGTATGATCACTCGTAGGACCGGTGAAAGAATTATGATCATATCCCGAGCGTGCACCGCTCCACCAAAACCCATCGGAATTGTTTTCGAAGCTTGTAAAGCAATTATCTATTTTACCTGAAGGTAAAAAAGGTGAAGGCGACTTCCACTGACTATTGGTAAAACTATTGGTGTATGGGGCGGTGAATACGGTACAGGCTGTATAAAATGTTGGGCCTTTTACCCAAGTACTTTGATCAGTAGCACCGCAGCTATCTCTAACTTCCCAACGATATTTCGTATTCGGATCTAAATTATTTAGTACGGTCTGTGTTGAAGATGATGAAATAATTGTCCAAACATTTGTATTAACTTTTTTGTAGCGAATTTGATGATTAGAGGCGCCTCCCGAAGACCATTTAACGCTTGCATCGTTTTTATTAATTGATAAGGTTTTGAGATATCGCGGCTGCGGGCAGGATGGCGCTTCGACTATAGAGACATCATCTACTGCAAAGGGCTGTTCATCATTTGTTTGAAACGCATTATAACTAAATATAACTCGAACTGTATCGTCTGTATTTATGAATTGATTTAAAGAAACTATGACTTCTTTCCATGGTGATGTTTGAGCCGATTGTAATGCACCAGAGGTATCAAACACGGCAACGGTTTGTCCATTAAGAATTTGAATCTTCGCAGTCAGTTTTCCAAAAGGATCGCTTGATGCTTCACCTGAATAGGAATGCACCCAAAAACGTAATTCAGGATTTGTTAAGGAATCCAATGCAACCCAAGGGCCTGTTACGGAGAGGTTGGATGGCATGTTGCCATATTGGTAATTGACAGCAATATATTTTCCTGCGCCGGTAGGGGTGTGGTCCGTATTGGGACCCTGGTCAGTATTATACTGAGGGAGTCTTGCGACCTTCCAAAAAGCACCTATGGAACCTGAGTCTACAAAACAGTCTCCAAAAGTTCCTTGTGTAGCTTTGGAAAACCAACCAGCAGGAGCAACCCAGTCACTGCCTTCAAAAGTTTCAACCCACGGTGCAACAAATGAACCGCATGAGGTAGTAATGGTAAGATTAGATGACCAAGCAGAGGTATCGTTAGTTCCACAAATCGAGCGTACGCGAAGTGTGTAAGTAGTGTTTGGAGCGAGACCCGTAAGGTTATAAGAATTAGTCGAAATTATTGCAGTACTGCCTGAGGCTGCTGTTGTTCCCTGAGCCCATTGAATTTCATAGTCCGATGCACCCGTTGTATCCCAGGTGACTTGCGCGGTGCTTAAATTCAAAGAGACAAGCTGAAAATTTATAGGATTGCTACAGTAAAGGGTGTCTTCGGCTACCGAAAAATCATCCAAGCCTATATTAGAGTAACCGCCAAATGATGAGCCATTGTTGTTGCGAAATGCGGTGAATTTGAAAGCGACAGTATCGTCAACATAATTAGAGATAGGATAAACTGCCTGTTGCCAAGGGCTACTGGGAGAGATAAAGGTTCCTGCAACTGGCAATATAGAGTCTAATACCGTCCAAATTCCAGCCGTATCGGTAGCAATAGAAATTTCTAGTTTTTCAATATCTGCACCAAACATATGGTACCAGAACGACACCCTTGGTGCTGAATCATTCGCTAAATCGATATATGGCGTAATTAAAGACGTGGATGAAGAGCTAGATGCAAAAAAAGAATTAACGGTACTCAAGAAACCTTGTCCGCCATTCGTATGATCTCCTGACGGACCGGTGAAAGCGGCAACACTTGTGTTCGCCGAAGGAGCTTTAATCCAATTATAGGTTGAATAACTATCACGATTCCAACAACCATTTAATGATCCTATATTGAATGAACTAGTGGGCGAAATCCAACCATTCCCGGCTCCTGAGAATGCTTCAACATAAGGTGAGCTGTAAAGACAGGGAACAGAGCCCGAAGTTGAAGTACATACTGTATTGTATTGCGGCGCTGTCGTTGACAATAAATTTCCTGTGGACGACGTGTAAAGTGTAGTGCCGGTAGCATTGTCAACAACTTTATAAGTACACTCAGATTGATAAATCCCACCACCATTCCAGCCAAAGAATGTAGAGTCACCCGTTGTAGCGCTGATTTGGAACGAGACAGTGGATCCGCTATTCATGGTCACCGTCGTCGCTGTGGAACCTGAAACTTTATAATACATGCTATTTCCATTCCAACCATCACCATATGAATCGAGAAGTGTTAGAGTATAGCTACACTGAGAACTTGCGCTAAAGCTAAGCCCTAAGAATAAAGTCAAAAGAAAGTATTTGATTACTCGCGATGAATCCATCTTGTTTAATGTTTTTCAATAATGATTAAACAAAAAAACAAAACTTCGGTTCATTCCAACTTACCAAATGATAAATTCCGACTACAGCAATAAATAGCTTAACACGTTATGAAATAGAACGTAACCTACTTAAACTCTGTTGGGTAATACCTAGATATGAGGCGATGTAACGATTTGCAGCGATTTGTTCTATTTGTGCATGCTTTTTAAGAAATAAATCATATCTCTCTCTTGCTGATAGTCTAAGCTGCTCAAGTATTCTATCATGGAGTGCTGCAATGTGTCTTTGAAGAAATGCTCTTCCTACAGTTGCTAATTCGGTGTGTTTGACATACAAGTGCTCCAAATCGATCATATTAAATGCTAAAATTTGTGAATCTTCAAGAGCATCCGCAGAAATAGAGCCGACAGAATCTTGATAAAGCCCCTTATAATCGCATAGCCAAAAGTTTTGTGTGTTGAAGCTCATGGTATGTTCTTTGCCCTTTTCATCCGTTTGAAATGCACGCATGCAGCCGGACACAACGTAGAATAAGTCCGTTATATTTTTTCCTTGCTCGAAAAGTAATTCTCCTTTAGAAACCAGTTGGACTCTAGCTATCGTTTGAATATCAGTTTTTGAGACATCGCTTAATTGTATCTTCTTTTCTAGCCACGAGAAAATGTGTTCGAGTTGGGCTGATTTAATAGGCATAGGATATGTGTTTGTTCAAGAATTGTGAATACCAATGGCACTCTATTCAGAAGTTATCAAATTAGTAGCAATTCATGAATATACAGATATTAATCGCCTAAGCAATTCGAAATGCGTAAGACAGTAGTCCTGACTATTAAACGCAACTAATGATTAACGTTTATTCTTTCTGTCCTATCTTTCATCCAAACTGTATTTCATGATTGAATCAACAACTCTAATAGGAGTACTTGTAGGATTTACTTTGTTGGGAATAATCCTAGGACGAATGACATCAAAGAATAGTGTCGATGACTTTGCCTTAGGTGGTAGATCGTTAGGTTTTTTTCCATCCTTAATGACCTTAAGTGGAACATTTGTGAGTGCAGTCACGCTAATGGTTTACACCAGTTTTGTGTATATCTATGGAATATCAGCAGCTTGGATATTTATAGGTTATACCCTCGGTTTTTTATTATTTATACCCTTTGCATTAAAGTTGTACAGACTTAGTATCGAGCATAAATTTTTCACGCTAACTGACTATTTTGTTTTCCGCTACGGACGTAAAACTGCACGTTGGGTGATTGGAGTCATTTTTGTGTGGTATGTAGGTCTGCTAAGCACACAGTTATTGGTAGGGTCGAATCTGTTGAATGAGTTAGGTGGTATTGCAGTGAATTGGGCCAAATTAGGAATGCTTCTGTCTGTCATGGTATACCTATTAGTAGGTGGATTTGGATCGGTTGTAAAAACTGATATGTTTCAATTTATGGTGATTTTTCTTGTACTCATTCTCGTCACACTTACTCTAAGCAAAGGAGGAGATATACCACCAGAAATGTATTCACCATTTAATGCGGGTGCTACGAATATTGTTGCATTCTTACTGCTTGGAATATTGACGCCATTTGCAACTCAGGATTATTGGCAGAAAGTCTTTTCAATGAAGAACGAGAAGGTTGTCAAGCAAAGCTTTGGCGTAGGAGCAGGTGTCAATGTATTGCTGACAGTTGCATTAACCTATGTTGGGCTGATTGCCCGTGGCCAGTTTCCAGCGAGCTCAGGTGTAAGTAATGAACATGCTGAAATGATGGTCTTAAGAACCTTTACAGAATTAGTTCCGCCTGAATTTCAAGTGGCAGTGCTCATTGCATTTTTCGCAGCCATTTTAAGTACTTCCGATACCTATCTGTTTTTACTTAGTTTGAATGTAACAAATGACTTATTCCCGAATAAATTGGAAACAGCAGGTGCGGGTATTAAGCGTATTCGTTGGGCATTGGTGGGCGTTGGTTTCTTCGCCTTACTCATAGCGCTCTTTTTCCAGCGTATAGAAGATATCGTTGTTACATTTAAGGCATTGGGAATAGGTATTGCCCCTGTGATTTTCTACGATTGGGCGGGAAAGCACGATAAAAGAAGCGTGGTTTGGTCGCTCTTAGTTATGACTATCGTTTCGCTCGGAGTAAGCATTTACATGATGTTTGCTCAAGGTAAAATCAATCCAGCCATTGCTTTCGTGAGTATTGGTACCTCATCCATAGTCTATGGTATTAGCTTTCTTTTCCGTAAGAATAAGCGTTTGGTGCGGTAGAGATCAAAAAAAAAGACCCTTTCGGGCCTTGTTTCGTTTAATTAAGTGAAGAGCTCTTCAACCTGGGTGTCTGGAACCTCTTCGAGTTGCGTATGTGGCAATCCTTCGATAATCGTGATAGGACGCTCACGCAGTAATTCTTTATTGAACATAACTTTTAGGTTTGGTAATGGTATAAATATACCAATTATATACTNAAAATCAGAGTTTTCAACAAAAATTCACCCTTTGTTAACAATTTCAACTTAGAGTTTGACTAGACGCTCCGTTTTTGAGAAGCCTGCATTTCCTTCGAGTCGAACTATGTAATTTCCAGCGGCCAGCGTTCCAAGATGTACATATAGTTCAGCAGGTCCAGCGGGTAAATCTCTCCCAGTAAGTTCCTGTACGAGGGCACCACTGATATCATAAAGTCTCGCTTCTATGCGCTGATCTTGATCGAGATTAAAGGTGATAGTTACCATGTCTTGATCATAGGCGGGGTTGGGATACAATTGACCACCATTTGCATGGAGAGGAACCACTGTATCTGTGCTAAAGACTTGCGAAATAAAGGTTCTATTTTGCTGCGGACCGTCACCATAAAAGCCAGCCATCCAAGCTTCTGAAGGAATTATCAACCCATTTTCATCGAACATGGGTTGAACCGCAAAATAATCTCCCCAGCGCTCGTAACTATCGCTATGACGATCAACGTGAGTCGTACCGTTAATAAGGTCTATTGGATTGGAAAAGGTAGTATCGTTACCNAGTTGNACCGCGCCCATNCCNGGGTGTCCANCNATAGAAGTAAAGTTGAATCCAATCAAACATTGAATTTGATTCGGGTGTACACCACTCCAGGTAATGTTTGGGTATCCATAATCACGCACTGGATGTGCAAATACTCGAGCGGTTACTTTCGGCTCAGCACCTTGCGCATTCGAAATAAACCCATGATAGATACCTGCGTTCACGTTTGAGCCGTGGGCTGAAGTGCTCACAAACTGGATCCAATCGTCCATTTGTATTGCACCTAAAACTCTACCGTCGTTGGTTTGAAGCCCTTTAGTAGCATCTGTAGTGTCCGTGTCGCCTTGTTTTCCGTTTGGCGGTACTCCGTAGGGTAAATTGCTTATTAAGGCTTGTGCGGTGATTGTAGTATCGGAAGTGCCTTCAGTTAAAGTGATCAAGAATATCGTATCGTTTTGAAGGTCGAAGTTTCTATTGCTAATAAACTGAAGTTGATCGCTAATGTTGTCATGCCCCCGAATAGGGTGGAGGTTACGAACGAAATTCCCGTTATGGGAGATTTGAGTATAAACAGTGGCATCCAAATCACCACCGGCGAACCCCTCCGTTTTATTTAAGTGCCAAATAACGGAACCATCAAAACCCACCTGCCAACTGACATTGGGTATGATTAAGTTGGCGGTAATTACCAAACCTGTTTCGCTGAGCGCAATTGCTGGAAAATCAGTCCAGCGGTTATTATTAAGTGGATTGCCCGTTAAACTATATATATTCCACGGATCTGTTGGGTTATTTGTGGAGGAGAAACAAACGATAATACGGCTGTTTGCAGCGTCGTTATCCTTCAGAAATACAAGAACAAATCGGTCCGTGGTAGGGTCGTAAATAAGTTTCGGATCGTAAAAATTCGAAAAGCTAGATCCGTTCGCCATTTGTTGCAAGCTGAAAAGTCCTACCGGTGAGGGCATGATAAGTTCACCTGTCTTAGTGTCCATAGCCCAAAAAACGCTGTTCACAGCTGCACAGAGAATTCCATCTTTACTGATGGCCATAGCATTATCGTTGGGTATTCCACCTGTGAAATCAAAGGGATTGCCTTGTGGAGTTAGACGGTAGATAGAGGTTCCAAAACCTGCAACAGGATCAGGTGCCGTGGTGGTTTTCGTGGCTTGATTCGCTGGTGGGAAATTCCTGTAGTTTTGAAGCTGTTTTTGTCTTCCCAAAAAGCTTTTGTATTGATCTCCACCGGGCACCGGGGCACCTGTAGGGTAGAGAAAAGATAGGACTTCAGTTTCTGCAGACTTTGGGTCAAACGTACCCTCAAAATTCGCTTCTACCGTCTTTTGTAAGAACCCTTGCCCAAAGGCAGTGGTCGTAGTAATAAGAAGAACAAAAATCCAATTTCTCATTAAGTCTGTATTATGCCCGGATTGTAGCGTTTCATTTCCGGATTATTATTCGACATTTCTATTCCATAACTAAGCCATTCCCTTGTTTTGGCTGGATCGATGATTGCATCAACCCATAATCGAGAAGCAGCATAATAGGGACTAGNTTGACGTTCATAGCGTTCCTCGATGTCCTTCTGTAAGGCATCTAATTCCGCTGGTGTAAGTTCTTTTCCGCTGCCTTTTAGGCGGGACTTCTCTATTTGGAGCAATACTTTTGCCGCTTGCTGTCCGCCCATGACGGCTAATTTCGCATTAGGCCAAGCTACAATCAGACGAGGATCGTAAGCGGTTCCATTCATAGCGTAATTTCCTGCACCGAAGCTGTTACCTACGATAACTGTGAATTTAGGAACTACGGAATTTGCCACTGCATTGACCATTTTTGCGCCATCTTTGATAATGCCTCCATGTTCACTTTTGCTGCCGACCATAAAGCCAGTGACATCTTGAAGAAAAACAAGCGGAATACGTTTTTGATTGCAATTGGCTACAAAACGTGCTGCTTTATCGGCACTGTCGGAATAGATCACACCGCCGAATTGCATCTCACCCTTTGCGTTTTTCACAATAGCTCTGTTGTTGGCCACAATTCCTACCGCCCATCCATCTATTCGAGCATACCCGCATAGAATAGTCTGTCCGTACGTTTCTTTATACGGCTGCCAACTCTCTTTATCTACAATACATTCAATAATCCGGAGGCTTTCAAAGGGTTTTCCGTCTCTAGGTACAAAGCCGTATATATCCGTGGTTGCGCGCTGAGAAGCGATGGAGGTGGTACGATCGAAGCCGGCTTTCGGAAAAGCGCCCATTTTGTCGACTAATCCCCGAATAGTAGTTATGGCCTGCTGATCGTCTTCACATTTGTAATCGGTCACGCCACTTATATCACAGTGTGTATCGGCACCGCCTAGGGTCTCATTATCTACGGACTCTCCAATAGCCGCCTTAACTAAATAGGATCCTGCGAGGAAAATACTGCCAGAGCCTCTGACAATCAAGCTTTCATCACTCATGATGGGTAAATACGCTCCACCTGCTACGCAGCTCCCCATAATGGCAGAGATTTGTGGAATACCCAAACTACTCATTACCGCATTGTTTCGGAATATGCGTCCAAAGTGCTCACGATCCGGAAAAATTTCATCTTGTAATGGAAGGAAAACACCTGCGCTATCTACTAAATAGATAATGGGCGTATGGTTTTCAAGTGCTATTTGTTGGGCGCGTAAGTTTTTCTTTCCAGTTATAGGGAACCAAGCTCCAGCTTTAACAGTTGCGTCATTAGCGACAATGATGCATTGCGTGCCTTTGATATAAGCAAGAACGACAACAACCCCTCCCGCAGGACAACCACCGTATTCTTCGTACATCCCGTCACCAGCGAAAATACCGAGCTCTAAACACGGCTTTTTAGCATCGACAAGCGCTTCCACCCGTTCTCTAGCTGTTAGTTTGCCTTGATCACGCTGTTTTTGAAGTTTTTTCTCGCCACCGCCTTTTGCTAAGATGGCTTCGCGACGCTTTACTTCACTCAGTAAGAGTTTTAAGGCGTCTTCGTTCTTATTATATGTTAGGTCCATAGGTATGTGGTTCTTGCTGCTGTGATCGTTATTTGAGCGTTTTGAGGTACCCCCAACTGCTACGCCCTAAGTTAAAGAACAGATCTAAGGCACTCAAGTTGTTTTGAAAACCAATTTTATGCTGAAAAACTTGTCCGTAGGACGGGAAAATCATGTTAGATTCTGTCTTCGGTTGAATACCTCTAAGGTCCTTCAATCCAGCAATAGCAGCGTATTCGGATGTTTCCTCTTTTACCAGCTCTAGTTCAAGCCACTGAGAAAACAATGCAATACTTGCCGTATTTAATTCCCAAAGTGTTTCGAATCGTTGTTGTAAAAGCGCCTGTACATCCGGAAATAGTACTTCAAAGTAGGGTGCATTTGCATAGGCACTTTCAATAGCTTTCAAATGATCTTTTGACCAATTCTCGCTGTAGCTGATTCGAATTCTCTTTATTTCTTTTGACTTACGCTCTACAGGCACACTAAGTCGCTGCATTCCGTTTGGACCTGCAATATGCATCCTAGATCTGTAGGTCTGCTTTTGGAAATACTCCTTTGCCTCAAGAATAATTCCACTCGACTGAACAGCATAAGCCATCCATTCAATAGGAGGGAAGTAGGCAGTGCTCAGCAGAACATGCATTAGTCAGCCTTACGCTTTCTTCGGACCGTAATCACGATTTGATAGAGCACCACAAAGGCAACGAAATACCAGAAATAGCTGGTACGCTCGCCATTTGCATTCACGAGAGTGAATACACGATCGGTTCGAATCTTCGAAAGTCCTTCGCCATGCTTATCATAGCTCATCCATATGAATACAGGTTTTCCTACGATGTGATCGGAAGGAACATAACCCCATTTACGACTGTCTAACGAATTGTGTCTATTGTCTCCCATCATCCAGTAATAGTCTTTTTCAAACGTATACGTAGTTGATTCATTACCATCG
>NYXD01000068.1 GCA_002685435.1 Cryomorphaceae bacterium
ATCGGTGGATTCAATAACAGGGGCATCTTCAACATCCTGCGTAACCACTACTTCTTGAACAGGAGGTGTTTCTACTGGAGTTGAAGGAACTGGTGGCGGAATGGTTGGCGCAGCTTGAGTATTTTCGCCTGCTCCAGTTTCCTCGTACCCGAAATTAATAGCAATGCCTTCTTCTGGAGGAGGGTCTTGATATGTCAGGCCGTAAAACGCAAACCAAAGCATAAGCAAGAGGTGGACGATTACGGTCCAAACCTTTGCTTTGTTTTTATTGCGTTTTTCGTTAAAAGCCATACTTACTTTGGATCAGTTGCGATTATCATTTTTAAGTTGTTTCGGTAACCTATATCCAAAAGTCGTACCGTTTCGCCCGTAGGTATGCTCTGGTCAGCACGCAGAACGACAACCGCTTGCTCGTTATCGGTTAATTTACTTGCTTCTACTTTGAGACGCTGTTCAACCTGATCGTAACTAACGATAGTTCCGTTCACGTCAAATTCCAATGCTTCATTTACCGTGAGCGTGATGTTTTTCTTTTTTACTGTCTGAGCACCACTCTTCGGCAATACAATATCTAGGGCACTTGAGGTTACAAGTGTCGAGGCAAGTATAAAAAAGATGAGCAATAGGAATACCAAATCGGTCATGGAGGACATGTTGACTTCGGCACTAACCTTGCTTCTGCTGCGTAAATTCATAGCGTTCTTTTTAAGCCGGTTCGTGCAATAAATCTAGAAAGGCCATTGCACTATCCTCTAATTTGTAAACTACACGATCGACGCGAGTCACCAGGAAGTTGTAGCCGAAATAAGCAATGATACCTACCAATAGACCAGCAACTGTTGTAGTCATAGCCGTGTAAATACCTTCTGCCATCATATCTAACTTGATTTGACCGCCTGCGTTGGCCATCTCTTTAAAGGTTAAAATCATACCAATAACAGTCCCTAAGAAACCAATCATCGGTGCTCCGCCAGATATGGTAGCGAGCATGGGAAGTCCTTTTTCTAAGCGAGTAACCTCTAGCTTTCCTTGATTCTCAATGGCTTGGGTAATATCGCCGAGTGGTTTGCCAATTCTGGTGATTCCTTTTTCAATCATTCGAGCTACAGGCGTGCTTTCTGCAGTACATAAAGCTTGAGCGGCATCTAATTTACCGTCCAGCACCATGTCCTTAATGTTGTTCATGAAATTGGGATCCACCTTGTTCGCGTTGCGTATTGCGCCAAAGCGCTCTAGGAAGATGTACACCGCAAAGATGCTCAGTATGCCTAAGAACGTCATAATAAGAATTCCACCAATGCCGCCAGAAGTCATTAACTCCAATATTGACATGGTTTTCTCCGTCGGTTCCTCCGTAATTACGGCCTCTGCACCGGTTTGAATTTGTAGAAANAGTGTGCTCATTTGTTTTNACTGATTTACTCAAAANTCCATAAAAAGAAAGCCCCCGCAACGCGGGGGCTTTTGAAATATCAACAAGATGAATACCTACTAGAACAATGTGCGTTCTANGATGTAAACAGCCGCCCCTGCAAAGTATCCAACGAGCGCAAGCAGTGAAATATTCTTCAAATACCAGCCAAAGGGTATTTTTTCTAATCCCATAACTGCAACACCAGCNGCAGAACCTATAATCAAGGCTGAACCACCGGTTCCTGCGCAGTAGGCTAGGAATTGCCAAAAGACACCGTCTTGCATAAAGAGACCATCAGCAGTAACCTCATACATTCCCATTGCAGCGGCTACGAGCGGTACGTTATCCACGATAGAAGATAAAAGACCAATGATAATGCTCACAATGAATACACCTCCTTCGGTATCTGTACCTATGCTGTTGTCAAGGGCTAGGGCGAGATCGCCTAATTGGCCCATGCTTTGAAGCGATGCCACGGCAAGGAGGATTCCCAAGAAAAACAANACTGAAGGAGTGTCGATTTTCTGCAAAACACCTAAGGGGCTCAAATGATGTTTTACATCTGCGGGCTTTCTGCGGTGCATACGGTCTGTGATGATCCAAAGTACACCTAATGAAAGCATCATTCCCATGAAAGGCGGCAAGTGTGTCACGGTTTTAAATATGGGAACGAAAATAAGTCCTGCAACACCTGCGAAGAATACGAAATTGCGTTCAAAAGGTGTCGTTGGGTCAGTATAGTGCTCTGAAGTTTCTGCTTTTAGAGGACGCTCTACATTCCCTTTTAATCGGAAAGTGAGTATTGCTAAAGGCGCTAAAAGCGTAAAGAGTGAAGGGATAATTAAATCGGTAACTACGGCGCCAGCGGTAATCTGTCCCTTGATCCAAAGCATCGTTGTCGTAACATCACCTATCGGGGACCAAGCTCCCCCCGCATTTGCGGCAACTACAACCATACCCGCAAAGAACCATCTGTCTTTTTGATCTGCGATGAGTTTTCGCAGTAAACTCACCATTACAATGGATGTAGTAAGNTTGTCTAATGCAGCGGAAAAGAAGAAACTCAGGATACCAATGATCCACATAAGCTTCACCTTATTCGTGGTTTTAATTTTATCTGTAATTACAGAAAATCCTTCGTGTGCATCAACCAATTCGACGATAGTCATGGCTCCAATCAAGAAGAAAAGAATTGAAGAGATCTCACTGAGGTGGTGCAACAGTTCACTTTCGACCTCATGCACGTGGTGGCTAGTGAGTACGTATAGGGTCCATGTTACTACACCCGTAACTAAGGCAGCGGCAGCTTTGTCAATTTTTAACTGGTGTTCAAAGGCAATAGCAGCGTATCCTAGAACAAATACGACCAGCATTAAGGTGTAGATCATTATATCAGCAGTTTCAGAGCGTTGTTGTATGCCTTAAATGTAATAAGGTTTGGTTGATTATCAATAGCGTAAACGTCGCGAAGTGCGTTATGTATGGTGTTGGAAACGTCTTCAAAAATCGCTTCATCTTGAACCACGGCATCTTCTTCCATTAAGTAGCCAAAAACGCGCGCCATTCCACAATTGGAAATAAAGTCCGGAATTACGGCACATTTGGAGTCCGCGAGTTCTGCGATAGGACCATAAAATATCTCTTGATCTGCAAACGGAACATTTGCTCCGGAGGAAATGACTTCAAGNCCGTTATCGAGCATTTGAGCCAATTGCATTCTATCGACGAGTCGTGAAGCTGCTGCAGGAATAAAAACTTCAGCGCCCATCGACCAGATCTGCTTGTTCACTTCTTCAAATGAAAGCATATCCGGCGCGGCCAATGCGTTGCCTTCTTTAGCGTTGAAAAGATGGGTGATTTCTTCGAAAGAAAATCCTTCTGGATTTATGAGGCCTCCTACTTTGTCGATGATACCAACCACTTTAGCACCCATTTGACTTAGGTAGTAGGCTGCGCCTGATGCAACGTTACCCCAGCCTTGAATAATCACTCTTTTTTGGGTGAGATCTCCGCCCCAAATTGCGTAGAAATGTTCAACGCTCATTGCAGTGCCATAGCCTGTGATTAAATCTCCAACTTTAAAGGTGCCGACTTTTGAAGGGGTCAGACGTTCTGCATCCACAGAAAGACTCACGCCGATTTGAAGTTGTTTGATTTTGCGTGCTTTTGCGAAGTCGCCCGGCTGGTAATGACCGTTAAGAACGCCTTCTTGTGGATGTAAAATACCCAGCTCGCTCGTGATGGGGATAACTTCAGTTTTTTGATCCACATTGAGATCACCACCGGTACCATAATAGTTTTTGAGTAGTGGGTAAACTGCTTTATACCAGCGTTTTAAAACACCTTCTTTGCGTGGGTCATTTGGATCAAAATCGATACCGCTTTTTGCTCCGCCAATGGCCGGACCGGCTACGGTAAATTTGATTTCCATGGTCTTTGCGAGTGAAAGGACTTCATTTTCTGTAAGTCCTGGACGCATTCTTGTGCCTCCACCCGCTGCTCCGCCTCTAAGCGAATTGATCACGACCCAACCTTTGGCTTCGGTTTCAGCATCGTGCCAGTGGAAGACCACCTCTGCAGGGCGCTCTTCAAAGGCGCGTAGTTGTTCTTTCATTTATTGCTCTGTTAATAAGGGACCCTAAAGGTACGTTTTAGGGGTGAAATACAGTGCCAGAACTGTGCCATATTCCGCTACCGGTAGTGGTGCCAATTACATTTACATTGCCCATGAAGCGCTCGTAGCCGAGCAAGGCAAAGACAATGGCTTCTTTTGCTTCGATAATGGTTTTTTCAGGCAACACAATAGCTACACCGTTCGCTTCAATTGCTTGTAAGAGTGTTGTATTAAACGCCCCGCCACCAGTGACTAAGGTGCGCCTCCCTTTTAAATGCGTGCTAATTTGATCTGCCATGTGCTGCACACAAGTGGCTAAAGCATCCTTCGGCGCGAGAACATCAACATACTGAATGAAAGCGTTATCGATCCATTCCTGGCCTAAACTTTTGGGTGCGGGTAGATCGTAAAAGGGAAGGCTGTTTAATTGATCCAAAACCCACGGATTGATGCGACCTTGACGCGCGAATATTCCGTCTTTATCGTATTTGTGGCCCAATTCATTAGCAAAGGCATTTAAAACTCTGTTGAGCGGGCAAATGTCGAATGCCGCCGAAATCCCATTACTGAGCAGTGGCGCTCCGATACTACAGTTGGCAAAACCACCTAAGTTGAGTGCCGCATCATAGCTCCCAAATAGTTTATGATCTCCAAAAGGAACGAGCGGAGCACCTTGACCACCTAGTAATACATCTTGAACTCTGAAATTTGTTACCAGCGGAAGTCCTGTGGCTGTCGTAATTTCTGGCAGGCANCCGGCTTGAAAGGTAAGTTTCTGATCGGGTTTGTGAAAAATAGTTTGGCCGTGGCTAGCAACTAAATCAATGCTACCGTCAAAATCGTTTTGAATAGCGCGAACGATTTCCGTGGTCCATGCTGCAAAGGCGNTCGATGCAGCTGCGCTTAGATGGGCATTTTCGTACGCTGCTTCGATGCTTATCCTTAGGGAATCGGGGTAGGGTATACACTTGAAATACAATAGTTTCCATTCTATTTCAGGGTCCTTTGAAAATTGGACCACTGCGGCATCCATCCCATCTAGTGAGGTTCCGCTCATTAAGCCTAAAACATTGAAGTGTGCGTTGTACATTTGCAGTACCCAATAATAAAGAGAAAAATCGATGAACTTCAACCTATCAGAGGAGCATTTGATGATTCGAGATGCAGCGCGCGATTTTGCGCAAACCGAGCTGTTACCCGGAGTCATTGAAAGAGATGAAAAGCAGGAATTCCCTGCAGAACAAATTAAGAAACTTGGCGAATTAGGCTTCATGGGCATGATGGTATCACCTGAGAATGGTGGCTCCGGAATGGATACTCTAAGCTATGTTCTTGCCATGGAGGAATTGTCGAAGATAGATGCCTCGGCGTCTGTTGTAGTGAGTGTGAATAATAGTTTGGTTTGTTGGGGGCTTGAAACCTTCGGGTCAGCTGAGCAAAAGGCTAAATATTTAACACGCCTTGCCTCAGGCGAAATTATTGGTTCTTTCTGTTTGAGCGAACCGGAAGCAGGTTCGGATGCAACCTCGCAGGCGACTACGGCTGTAGACATGGGTGATCATTATTTGTTAAATGGAACGAAGAACTGGATCACTAATGGCGGTACGTGTGAAATCGCTTTGGTTATTGCGCAGACGGATCGTGAAAAAGGACACCGTGGAATAAATGTCTTGATTGTAGAGAAGGGCATGGAAGGATTCGTGGTCGGTAAAAAAGAAGATAAATTAGGTATCCGTGGATCAGATACACACACGTTACTCTTTAACGACGTGAAGGTGCCTAAAGAAAATAGAATTGGTGAAGATGGCTTCGGCTTTAAATTTGCAATGAAAACCTTAAGTGGTGGACGTATTGGTATTGCAGCTCAAGCTCTAGGTATTGCTCAAGGTGCTCTTGATTTAGCATTGAGCTATTCGAAGGAACGTACCACTTTTGGAAAACCTATTCACGAACATCAAGCCATTGCCTTTAAATTGGCGGATATGGAGATGAAGATTGAGCAGGCAAGAATGTTGGTTTATAAAGCCGCTTGGTTGAAGGATCAGGGCATGGCCTATGATAAAGAGAGTGCGATGGCAAAATTGGCTGCATCAGAAGCTGCAATGTGGGTTTCTACAGAAGCCGTTCAAGTGCACGGTGGTTATGGATTCGTAAAAGAATACCATGTAGAGCGTTTGATGCGCGATGCGAAAATCACTCAGATTTATGAAGGTACTTCAGAGATACAACGCATCGTGATCTCGCGCGATATGATTAAGAATTCTTAATTAAAGTAAGGGAAGGAGTTGCTCAAGCGCGATTCCTCGTGAGCCTTTCAATAAAATAGCGGCGTCCTTCGGGGCGCCGTTTTCTATCCAATACGTTTCTAATTCTCTCGTTGTTGCGAATTGCAAACCCTGCCAACTGGTACTGCCAAAGTGTTTTCCTACTAGGATGCAGCGCTCTTTCATGTTTGTCCGTTGTACCAATTCCACTATAGCTTGGTGTTCTATTGCGCTTTCTTTACCTAGCTCAAACATATCACCCAGTACCAACCAGCCGTCCTTATGCCATTTAGCAAAATTTTCAATGGAGAGTGACATGCTCGTAGGGTTCGCATTGTAGGCATCCAATAAAACCCGATTCGAGGCCGTTTTTCGCCATTCAACTCTATTCATAGTGGGCACATAGTCGTTCAAAGCCTGCACGATGGAAAGAGCGGGGACATCAAAGTGTCGTCCCAGTGCTACTGCTGCTGCCAGATTCGTACAATTGAACGAACCACTTAGGTTACTTTGAATAGTATAGGATGCCGCAGCTGTTGAAAACTGGATACCTGCAAATTCATCTTTCTCGGCTAAGGCGTAGGTAAATTGCGCTTTGGTTTTTCCAAAAGTGGTTCGACGACAAGCTGTACTTTTTTCTAGTTGGATCGCATCGTCCGCATTCACTAAGGCGATGCCTTCTGCAGTCTGTGCGATGAAATCATACAGTTCGCTTTTACCTTTTATTATTCCCTCTACACCGCCAAATCCATCTAGGTGCGCCTTTCCGTAATTGGTAATATATCCTAAAGTGGGCTCAGTAATAGACGCCAGTACTCCAATTTCTTTTTGATGATTGGCGCCCATCTCAACGATGAGGATCTCTGTTTCTTTTGGAGCGTTGAGTATCGTTAGCGGCACACCAATATGGTTGTTGAAGTTGCCTTTTGTAGCATGGACAGCATACTTTGTTCGAAGTACGGCAAGGAACAATTCTTTTGTGGTGGTCTTGCCATTACTGCCTGTTAGTCCGATCGTTGGTATGTTCAAATGACGTCGGTATTCAAGCGCACATTGTTGCAGTGCGGTGAGCACGTCACTTACTTTAATCAGGCGTTCATCGTCACCTACGTTTTCGTCCACAACAGCGAACGTGGCGCCTGCCTCGAGTGCTTGTAGTGCAAAAGTGTTACCATTGAACGAGGCACCTTTAAGTGCAAAGAATACACTTCCGGGCACAATAGATCGTGTATCGGTGCATACGCTGCCACAGGAAAGAAAAGCTTCAAATACTCGCATAGTATAAGGTTGTTCTGTTACGGAAAGTTAGGGTACAAAAAAGCCCCACTCGAAGGTGGGGCTTTAAAATTCTTAACGTAATCCAAATTACATTTTGTAACGTTTGAAGTTATGACGTTTTACTTTTGCCGGGCGTTTTGTTCTGCCACTACTTTCGTTTTGGAAACCAACGCGATCCATAGCACAACGGAAACCGATGTAATCCGTGCTCTGGTCTTCTTCAAGGTAACGACGCGTACCTGGGCTTAACCAGTATGCACGGTCTTTCCAGCTACCGCCTTTGTAAACGCGAGTAGTGTTGCCAATGAGCGTTTTATTGCCATAATCGTACATGGCCGCTTCACCCTCTTCAACAGGGTTTTCATAGTTCATTGAACTTTCATTATCACCATCGACGTAATCGCGGTAATCTCCTTTTTGGTAGTTACGACGTTTTACATTTTCTTCTACAGTAACTGAACGCACGGGAAGTTGTCCCGGTAGACGAACGATAACAGTGTCACCGTTACGAACCTCTTTTTGCGGATCTTGTAAAACCTCTAAAGACCCAATGTCTTGGTAGTTTTTATCGTACGTTTTGAATTCATTACCACGGAAGGCACGGAAATCAGTTACGTCATAAGAGCTCACAGGGCGGTAGATGTCTAAAACCCATTCGGCAACATTACCAGCCATATCATAAAGACCAAAGTCGTTTGGAGGGTAGAAACGAACCTGCATGGTGACGTCTGCTTGGTCATTCAACCAGCCTGATGTACCCATATTATCTCCACGACCCCTTTTATAGTTGGCGAGGATATCACCACGGTCTTGTTTCTCTGGGTTACGCGTTGCGCTACCATTCCAAGTGTATTTGTTTTTGTCAGCTACACGGTTGTAGATACGCTTACCTCCATCTGCATATGCGGCATACTCCCATTCTGCTTCGGTCGGGAGACGATACTTTGGAAGAACGATCCCGTCTTCAATACGTGCTGGACGACCTTCTTTTCCGAAAGCAGAGTTAGGGTTAAGATCTTTCAGACCTTTTTTGTTCTGAGCCACATACTCCTGCTTATAGAGGTATACTTCAGTATTGAAGTGGTCCGCATCCATTTGTTCCGGTAATTCTCTAAGAATACCTTCCTGGATTAAGATCGCTTCGTTGACACGATCTGTTCTCCATGAACAATAGCGCTGCGCTTGCAACCAATTTACACCTACCACAGGGTAGTAATTGTATGCAGGGTGACGAAGGTAGTTTTCTACGAAATTATCGTTGTATGCTAATTTATCTCTCCATACCAATGTATCTGGAAGGGCAGAACGGTAAATTTCTGGGTAGTAGTCGTAATCGTAAACACGACGCAACCAGTAGAGGTATTCGCGGTAATCGAGATTGGTAACCTCATTTTCGTCCATGTAGAATGAACTCACAGTTACGCGACGTGGAACATTGTTCCAATCCTTGATAAAGTCTTCTTCGACTTGACCCATCATAAACGTACCACCTTCAACGAATACAAGACCTGGTCCTGTTTCTTGTCCTTGATACTTTAGATTCGCTTGAAATCCACCGTTATTTTTGTTATTGATTGCCCAGCCCGTAGAATTAGATTCAGGACCCGCACAACTGGCGAGAAGCGCAGCTGAGATAGTGGCAATTGAAAACTGGATAAACTTATTCATATGATAAACAGTTGTTAGGCTTCTTAGAATTTAGGGCACTTGAGTGCTTTGAGTTTGCTGCGGCGCGAACGGCAAGGGAATTT
>NYXD01000069.1 GCA_002685435.1 Cryomorphaceae bacterium
AGTACAAATGCATCATGCATCTCCGGCGCCAGCTGCTTCTTCAGCGCTGCCGGGAGACTGATGCGACCCTTCGCATCCATCTTGCATTCGTGTACTCCAATGAGGTTTAACATGTGTTTNTGACTGCTCTCTTACAAAAGTAGAATTCTTGTCCCACGATTTCCCACAAACATACACATTGTGAATAACTTTTGGCGTTAAAAATTCAAAACTCGCAGATAGCCCTTGTATAGAGCGGTGGGAAGAAGTGGGAAGAAGTGAAATTCAAGTGTGAATAAGATTGTGAATAGCGATTCTTGAGGTACCTCATTAAATTGGCCTAACTTTACGCCAATCCTAGGAACTATGAAGATTAACAGTGCTGAATTCGTAAAATCATCCACAGAACTCAAAGAGTGCCCTGCGCCGAACAAAAATGAGTTTGCCTTCATTGGGAGGTCGAATGTTGGGAAGAGCTCGTTGATCAACATGTTGATGCAACGTAAGGACCTAGCAAAGACTTCAGGGCGTCCTGGAAAAACCCAATTAATCAATCACTTTGAAGTGAATGAAAATTGGTANCTCGTTGATTTACCGGGTTATGGTTACGCNAAAACTTCAAAGAANAACCGNGCCATTTTCCAGGAAATGATCACAAACTANATNAAGAAGCGCGACAACTTAATCAACACNTTCGTCTTGATNGATTGTCGTCACGATCCACAGAAAATAGATCTAGAATTNATGGAGTGGTGTGGTATGGAGGGGATACCCTTTTCGATCGTCTTCACGAAAATNGATAANCTAGGCTCNTCNTCCTTAATGAAGCAGATNGCCCAGTACAAGAAAAAACTTTTATTGCAATGGGAAGCCTTGCCACCAGTATTCATGACCTCGGCTGAAGGGAGGTCTGGTCGTGAAGAGGTATTGCGCTACATTGATGAGGTAAATAAAAGCATTACCACTGAGATGTATCGTAAACTGTAACAGTACGGTTCTTATTTCTCCGGAGAAATCAAACCTGATTTTTCACCAAAGTAACGTGCGAAGTCACGCATGTCTGCTGCTAAGGCTGTATCTTCAGTAGCACGTTCATATCCGTCTGCCATTGAAATAAAGGTCTGGTGATACATGCGTTTCATGTCGTCCATGAGCATGTCCTTTGTCCATAAATCAATACGCAGGCATTCGGAATTTTTATCGTCCCAGACTCCCATCATTAGGGCTTTTGCCTGCTCATTTGATACTCCGCCGTCTGTCGCATCCCATGTNATGGTCTCGGGTATTTTATTTTCGTCTAATCCAACGGTGATTCTGATTTCACTCTCTTTCTGTACAGCCATTATGGTTTGTATTGTGCGTCGCGTAAAAACTTCTGCGCGTCGCGAATTTTAATAATTTCTTTTAAACTCATGTCGCGGTGGTTCTCCGCATAACTCTGGACCAATTTATACCCAATGTATCGAGCAACTCTTCCCGGTATATCTGCGTCCATCGAGGTTCCAAGCTTTGAAAACGGTGCCGGTTCTGACAGCCGTTGCCGTACCATCATATCCGTAGAAAAAAGTAGCTTTTCGCGCACCATCACTTCCCAAATATTCGATTCATTGGCTTCTAAAAAGTTCCATTCTTCGGGTCCGTATCCTAAAACTTCACCTGTGGCTATGCTATACCCAGTAAGGGCTTCGGTGGCCAGTGCAATTTTTCCGTGATAGACCATCTGGCCTACTAAAGTAGGGTCGTTAAAATTTTCTAGTGGTAGCGTTTCTAATAACGCGTGGGCATAGGCCACGGGTAGTTGGCTTTGACGTAATAATACGCTTTGGTATGCTGGAATCCCTTCGTACCCGGGGTAGCCTGCTCCTAGGAAATTATCCAAGCCTACAAAAGCATATTTTGTATCCTCTTCAGTCGCTCCTGGAAAATAGATGCAGGGCGATTCTAGATCGATACCGCTGATGTAAAAGAACAATTGATCCGGCAATGGCTGACCTAAAAGACGATTTGCACGTACACTTATTGCATTTAGATCTTTGGCGATCGCATCCTTGTCCATTAAATTTTGGACGTTTGTAAAATGGTCGCGTAAGGTTGAGTTATTGCGCTCTTGTTTCCAAAAATTCGGAAGTGGGTTGGATTCAAAAAAGGGGTTAAAGTTGGTGGTCAATTCTTTTAAGTCAAGGGAATCTCCTCCAAAAAGCACTTCATCAAAACTGCGCACATCCCAAGAGTGATTTTCGATTTTTTCTAACGGATATAATGAACTCGAACCGTTAAAACCCCGTTGAATAAAGAAGCCGATAGCGACAACGAAGGTTAGCGCGAAGAGGTATATTTGATAGGTGCCTTTCATAGGATCAAAATTAAGAGGAAAGCAATGAAATTACAGGAAACGGCAGATCATATTATAAATTGGTTGAAAAGCTATGCAAAGAACGCTGGCGTGAAGGGTTTTGTTGTAGGCGTTAGTGGCGGGATTGATTCCGCGCTCACCTCCACACTTTGTGCCCGCACCGGCCTCGAAGTACTCACCTTAGAAATGCCCATCCACCAGCATCCCGACCAAGCTTCGCGCGGCCAGGAGCACCAGGCATGGCTCGCGGCTAACTTCCCGAATACAACTCACACCCGGGTAGACCTTACCCCGGTATACGACCACTTTGTCGCTGCAATGAGGCCGGGCGGCGCGGATCACGACCTCTCTCTGGCCAACTCCCGTGCACGCCTTCGCATGTCCACACTTTATTACCACGGGCAAGCCAATGGTCTTTTAGTCGCAGGAACCGGCAATAAAGTGGAAGATTTTGGCGTGGGTTTCTACACTAAATATGGCGACGGCGGGGTAGACCTGAGCCCTATTGCTGATCTATTAAAAACGGAAGTATTCGCTTTAGCGCGTCATCTAGGCGTAGTCGATAGCATCTTAGATGCCAAACCTACGGACGGATTGTGGGGCGATGATAGAACCGACGAAGATCAGATCGGCGCCTCTTATCCTGAACTTGAATGGGCGATGGCGCAGCAAGAGGCAGGAAAATCAGCTTTAGATTTCTCTGGACGTGAAGCCGAAGTAATGACCATTTATAACCGATTCAATATTGCGAATAAGCATAAAATGCTGCCCATTCCGGTGTGTGAGATTCCGGCGGAATTTAAATAATTATTCCAGTCTTACTTCATCCACAAAGAAATAACTCGGGTACCCTGCTCCGGGGTGCCAATGCAAAAGTTCACCCGCGTTTTCAAAGTGTACTCTAATTTTCGAAACGGGAATTTCGCTTTTCGTTTCATAGGGTAACGAAAGACGAACAGGTTCCTCCTCAAAAAGTGCTCTGTATTCAAAGTTCTTTGTGCCAAGCCGGGTCCAATGTTCCTGCGCTAGAAAAAGCACTTCCACAGCGACACTATTGGGCAGTGCAATCCAAGCTCGAATGTCTTTTAATACTCCTATTGAAATAGAGTCTATTGATTTAGGTTCTTTGAGGGAAATCTCTAAAATGGCATCCTCTCCTTGAATCCCGATCCAGTGCCCCTTGCGCCAATCCGTATCGCCCTGAATCCCATCGACCGCTGCTCCGGCACCGCCTGCGGTGTATTGTGAGGTTGGGGTTCCTTGTATCCAGCGCGCACTGTAGTTGTCGTCTCTCTTCGTGAACACCGCCTTTGCGATGTGATTGCCGTATCCGTAATGCGGGGTAATGGCCGTAACAAAACCATTATCGTAGGCCGTGCCCATCCGTTCTCGACCCTTGCGGTCCTTTTTCCATTTCACGTTTTGGTAGCGTTCATAGCGCCACAAATCATAGCTGCCCGTGGGTATAATCTCCACTGGTGTTTTTCCCGAGAAGGTTCTGTTCACACGAATGATGGGTGCAGGAGGCGTAGGGTTATTGAGGCTTGTTTTATAGCGTTGTGAGTTCTTCCAAAGTCCTTCGTCTGTGCTACGTTCCACATCCCAAGTACCTCCTTCAAGCAGCGTTTCGTGAGTGACGTAGCGCTGCTGGTTGTGCGGCGCTACTGCTTCATCAAGGGTATAGCTGGATAGGTAAGGTCCCGATCCTTTAGCCGCTATATCCAAAGATTTTTCATTGGCCAATTCTAAATGAATCTCGTCCCATTTCGGGGTGCTCAACTGGTAATGCGGCTGACCGGGTACCAACGGGTATAGTCCCATGGAGGCCATCACGTACCAAGCACTCATTTGTCCACAATCTTCGTTACCGCTCAATCCATTTGGGGCATTTTGGTATTGTGAGTTCAGTATTTCGTTGACCCAATAGCTCGTTTTACCCGGGTTGGTGGTGGCATTGTAGAGGTAGGCAATGTGGTGTGAAGGTTCATTCCCGTGTGCGTATTGACCTATGAGTCCTGTGATGTCCGCTTGTTCTCTGCCCGTAGTTTCGCTCGGTGCGGTAAACAGTTCGTCAAGCAAATCCTCAAGCACATCGTGCCTGCTTTTAACAACCATTGCTTGCTTTTTGCGCGGCAGCGCATTCCAATTTTCGCGGGCTGCTCTAAAATTCGTCAATACTTCCATCCAACCCTCTATATCATGCACTGGGGAAAAGCTGTATTGATAAGCGTTGGCCTCGGTAAAATGATTGTTCACCTCTTGCGGGGCATAAGGCGATAAGAAATCTCCATTGGTCCGTGGACGCACAAAGCCACTTTCTGGATCGATGAGCGAGCGGTACGCTGAAGCGCGTTGCTTGTAGCTACTCATCATTCCGAGGTTCCCGAGGCGCTCGGCCGTCCATGCGATACATGCATCGTCATAAGCATATTCGAGTGTTTTACTGACCGATTCGCTTTCGTCCTCAATACTCAAAAACCCAGATTCCTGATAAGCGCCCAGTCCGAACACGTCCATCTCAGCTGTGGCGCGCATGGCTTCGAGGGTTAGGGCAGTATCGGTATGGTAGCCTTTGGCAATGGCATCAGCGAGCACACTCACGCTGTGGTAGCCGATCATACAATCGGTCTCATTCCCGGCCAATTCCCATATAGGTAAACGCCGGCGCTGCTTGTACATGTCGAGCATGCCGTAGATAAACTCCTGCGTACGCTCAGGCTGGGTAATGGTATACAAAGGGTGCGCTGTTCTATAGGTGTCCCATAGTGAATAGACTGTATAATGTGCATGCGCGGTATCGGTGTAGATTTTGCCGTCTGCACCGCGGTAACTGCCGTCTACATCACTCCATAAATTGGGCACAGAGTAGGCATGGTATAGAGCTGTGGCAAAAATTGCCCGGTCATCTGCAGAGGTGCTTTTAACGGTGCTTTTGGCCAATTCCTTCGCCCATTTCTCTTGTGTTTCAGCAAATACCTTTTCAAAGTTTTTACCTGTCAATTCTGAAACATAATTTGTCCACGCACCCTNCTCTGAAGTNCCGCTGATCCCGANGCGAATAGTGGTTTCTTTTACGCCATCTGGCATGGGAATCCAATAAACACCATCGCTGATCTCAATAGCNGTATCAGGTCTTGCAGTGATGTCCATTCCAAAATAAAAATGCTGTTCTCTTGCCCAACCTTCTGAAATTCTACTTCCTTGCCATTCACCAATTCCAGTGGCTTCGAACGACTTTTTAAGTACTCGGTCTCGGAAATTCAAATCAACCATAATCCCAGGTGCGCTGCCTTCACCAAATCGGATTCTCAAGATTCCTGTGCGATCCCCTGCCGTAGCTTCGATACGTGTGCCGTCGTCAAGTATACAAGCATAGTATCCTGCCTGAGCATGTTCGTCTTCTTTGAAGAATTTAATATGATCGCCCTCTTTAGTACGAGAGGAATAGGGCAGTATTAATAGATCGCCATAATCACTGACCCCTGTACCGCTGAGGTGGGTACACGAAAACCCATACATCGCACTGTCGGTATAGTGGTAGCCTCCACAGCCGTCCCACCCGTCGTAGCGGGTATTAGGGCCTAATTGTATCATCCCAAAGGGCGCCTGTGCACTCGGGTGCGTATGGCCGTGGCCGCCGGTACCAATAAAAGGATTGATGTCTTTAANAGAAGTCCACTCTGCTTCTTGAGCAGAAAGTTGTAGCCCGATGAATAAGGCAAGTAATTGGGTCCATTTTCGCATGTCTACAAATTAGGAATAATGCGTAAGTTTAAAGAAACACAGAAGCATGTCTAGACGAAGATTTTTAAAAAATCTCAGCTTGGCAGGCGCGGGCCTTGCTATAAACCCCTTGAAATCNGCCGCGCAACCTTTAAATTCAGGTCCATCCATCAAGGATAATCCATTAGTAATCAGCACGTGGATTCATGGAATGGAAGCAAATCAAGGCGCGTGGTCAATCTTAGAATCGGGTGGGGATGCACTAGATGCGGTGCAAAAAGGTGTTGCGGTTACTGAAAATGATTTGAATAATAGAAGTGTAGGTTTAGGCGGTCGGCCCGACCGCGACGGTCATGTCACTTTGGATGCATGTATAATGGACCACGACAGTCGATGTGGTTCTGTAGCCTTTTTGGAAGATATCATTCACCCTATTGATGTGGCNCGAGCGGTCATGGAAAAAACNCCCCACGTAATGCTTGTTGGCGCGGGTGCACAGAAATGGGCGCTTGAGAACGGTTTTTCTAAAGCAACATTCGAAGTGCCCGTACCACCGGTGCAAAAAGACTATGAAGAGTGGCTTGTTAAATCTGAATATAAAACTGGCGTCAACGTCGAAAATCACGACACCATCGGAATGTTGGCCCTGGATGCCAGCGGAAGAATGGCTGGTGCTTGCACCACTTCGGGCATGGCCTATAAAATAAGAGGACGTGTAGGCGATAGTCCCATTATAGGCGCAGGGCTTTTTATCGACGGTGATGTCGGTGGTGCAACGGCAACAGGTGTGGGTGAAGCCATGATCAGAACAGCGGGTTGTGCCTCCGTAGTTGAATCTATGCGTCGCGGTGCCTCGCCTGAGGAAGCTTGCTACGATATTGTCCAGCGAATTTTAAAAAAACATCCGGGTGTAGAAGGGATGCAAGTCGGGTTTCTAGCAATGAATATGCAAGGAGAATACGGTGGATATAGCGTTTACAATGGATTTAACTATGCCTTGCGAACCAAAGACCGCAATGAGATGGTCGATGCTCAATACATGAGGACATGGGGGTAAAAAAGAGAGATGTCCAACGCAGCTGGTGGCGTATTTCCATCGTTACTGGAATTGTAATAGTAATCGGGGCTTTAATCACTACGAAAACGAAATCCTTGAGTGGCGCTGAATATTGTCGTGACTGGGCACCTGTAGAATCGTTGATACCTCCTGTACAATCCTACGAGTTCGATAGCACAGAGTGGAATACGTTGGATGTTGTGGACTTTGAATTGGATTCAAATTTATCTAAAGAAGCCTACCGTATTGTTTCAGACGAGGATGGAGTTAAGGTTTATCACGGTTTGGAAGGAGATCACCGTGCACAAAGCACTTTGGGTCAATTGGGTTTGATGGGTACGGAGGTTGCACTTCCTTGGGGTGAGATTACTGACGAACCAGTTTTTAGCCACCGCGGTGTGCTACTCGATGTTTGCCGTCATTTTTTCACGGTTGATGAAGTCAAGCGACACCTCGATGTCATGGCGCTGTATAAATTCAATGTATTGCATTGGCATTTAACTGAAGACCAGGGNTGGCGTATTGCANTGNATCAATACCCGAGATTAGCAGANNTTGCGGCTTTTCGAATGCATGGAGACAGTGCCTATGGTGGTTCGTACAGTCGAGANGATCTAGAAGAAGTGGTNGCCTATGCAGCNGGTTATGGCATTGAGGTCATTCCTGAAATTGAATTACCGGGACACAGTCAAGCGGCCTTGGCTGCTTATCCAGAGTTGGGTTGCACGGGCGAGCCGGTAGAAGTAGCAACGGAATGGGGCGTTTTTAAAGAAATCTACTGTGCCGGAAACGAGCAAACCTTTACGTTTTTGGAGAATGTGCTTGACTATGTATGTGAGATCTTTCCCTCAAAATACATTCACATTGGTGGCGATGAAGCCCCAAAGTACCGTTGGGAGCATTGTCCGAAATGTCAACAACGCATAAAGGCAGAAGGCCTTCAGGACGAGGAGGCTTTGCAAGGTTGGTTCAATACAAGAATTGAAAATTATGTAGCCACTAAGGGCAAGCAAATCATCGGATGGGATGAAATTCTTGAAGGCGGCTTGAGTCCAAATGCCACGGTGCAGAGCTGGCGTGGTTTTGAAGGAGGTATTGTGGCGGTAGAGCAAGGTCATGACGCCATTATGAGTCCGACTTCACACGCCTATTTTGATTATCCGGTGAGTAGTATTGATGTACCGAAAGTCTATAGTTACAGTCCTATTCCAAATGATTTAGACCCGCTTTTAGCAGGGCATATTTTGGGCGGTGAATGTAATTTATGGTCGGAACGCATTCCAGATATAGAAACTTTAGATCGCCGATTCCTACCTCGCGGAATCGCCATGTCAGAGGTCCTATGGTCGTATCCTGCAGAGCGCAATTATGAAGCTTTTTGGGAGCGACTTCAAAATCATTACTCTATCCTTGATGCATTAGGCTATAGCTATGATGTGGAGCAGGTACCCGTGAAATTGGCCACTAAAAATGATTCCTTCAAAGAGGAGCTCAAAGTTGTGGTTACAGNAAAGCCTGCTTTTGCAAATCTTGAGCTCGCTGTTGAGGCGCCGACGGGAATGACTGCAGGCAGTGCGACTACCTTCACAACGCGTGGAGTGCACCGAATGAAGGTGCAACCCACTCGCGATGGGCATGCCATGGGTAAAGCGCTGAACTACGGATTCGCGGTACACGAAGGTTTAGTGACGCACAGTTGTTTGACCAGTCCTCCGACAAAGCCTTATACCGGCACAAAGGATATTCCATTGGCTAACGGGGTGTTGGGATCGGAGAGTTACAGAGATGGAAATTGGGTAGGATATTTTGGCCCCGATTATTTCAGTGGCCATTTTGATTTNAATANNCCCTATCAAATAGATTCCATTAAGATNAACTTTCTCCAAAGTAGGTTGAGTTGGATACTTATTCCAGAATTGGTCTNNACTGATATCTATGTCGAAAGCGATGTGATTGAACGCTATGAGTGGCNAAGAACCAGTTCNACCTNAGAAGAGGGGACCTTTATTGAAACCATGGTGCTTNCACCTGAAGGTGGNTTTACNCCGACCAAAGAGGTCGATTTCAAAATTCCTAATACNGAGAGATTACCNGATAANCANCCNNCAGCNGGNCAACCTGTTTGGCANTTNTTGGATGAAATACAGATNTATGGCCGACCAATTTGAAATAGAAATCGCAATTGAGGAACCTGGGCATGCCTCTCAGCTCATCGATTTGGGTGTTCACAGAATAGAACTGTGCAGCAATCTCAATGAAGGCGGATTAACTCCTTCCGCTGCTCAAATTGAAATGACTGTAGATGTCAGCGACCTTCCTGTATATGTCATGTTGCGCCCGCGCGCCGGAGATTTTATCTACAATAGATTAGAAAAGCATATGATGCTCGAGGAACTTAAAATCTTGAGCGATTGTGGGGCCACGGGAATTGTCTTTGGCGCCTTAGATGGCGGAAGAAATGTGGACACGGAATTTGTGGAATTGGTTGCGCAGTTTGCACAGGACTATGGATTAGGGATGACGTTTCATCGTGCTTTTGATGCCTGCGCTCGGCCGGAGGCGGCGATGGAGTTGCTGGTTGAGTTGGGTGT
>NYXD01000070.1 GCA_002685435.1 Cryomorphaceae bacterium
TTCTCAATAAAGAATTTAAGTTTATGTTGTGCATGTCCAAACGNAANCCNGCANTAGTACTGAGTCTATTTTCGAGGTNATTTCTAGTCACGTGCGTGAANGCNCCCAAACTTTGAAANGAAAGGGCNGNNNTGTAATCTGCGGTATCGATGCNTTGNACCATTTCGTCNTTGTTNTANCGNACGCTNGTCATNTCGAGATCNTAGTCGCGGTGNACAAAGTTTAATCCGTACTTCCATTGCCATTGTTCAGANACNACGTANTGNGNCAGNTTCGCTCTAGTATTNGTTTCTGAAGAAGCATAGGCCAATTGGCGATCGTCAAGAGCACCTGTATTCCCGATGTACTTTTCGGCCTGATTTCCCACATGATCGCGGCTCAGAACGTATTCCCAACGACCGTTATCTTTGAATATGCGGTAGCGTGCACCGATAACCTCTGTTTGTTGATCTCCTTCAGGAATGTAGCCAACATTGTAAAGTAAGGCATCGCTGCCGCGACCGTCTTTGAATAATCGGTATTGATCCCAGCCGCCAACTCCGATGATGGTCAAATCCTTATTCTTCGCTAAACGGTGGTTAATGCGGAGCTGCGCATCTTGATAAGCAGGAAGCACAGGAATGTTGAACAACCTGAAATAATGCTGCGAGAAGCTGTTTCTTCCGCTTAAAGTAGCTGTAGTGTTTTNTCCCAAGGGTCCTTCAAAAGTGATGCCGTAATCGGTTCCGCCTTGTGTTGCGCGTATGCCCCAACGGTCAGTTCTTGCATTTCTACCTTCGAGCAACAAGACGCCGGAAAGCGCATCATCGACTTCTGCAGGAAATCCTCCGGTAATAAGGTCCATGCCTTGAATGTGATCTAGGTTAATCAAGCTTACGGCCCCACCCGAAGCACCTTGAATACTAAAGTGATTTACAGTGGGTAGTGAAATACCATCTAATAAATACCGATTCTCGTTTGGTGCTCCACCGCGCATGGCAATAGCATAACCAAAAGATGGTTTGGGTAAAACACCTGGAAAACTTTGAATCACCTTACTAAGATCTAAAACCGCACCTGGCATCCGTATCATTTCGCTGCGGTTAATGTTTTTAATACTGAGCGGTGTCTCTGGCGTGCGGTGAAACGCATCTGCTCTAACTGCAACTTCGTCTAACGATGTGATTCGTTCAACTAATAAACTCACGAAAGTTGGTTTTGTCGAGCGTACCTGAACTTCATGAAGGGTCTGNATCTGACCTTTTGGACTTTTTGCACGAACATTGTACAGACCTGTGGGTAGTTTTTCAAAAGAGAACTTACCGGTTGCATCTACTTTCGTTTCAATCTGAAAATCACCTTGTATGACATCTACTTCCCAGCCAGTTAGAGGCCTTAAGTTAAGCGCATCAAGTGCCTCGCCTTGTAATGTTCCTAAATTCTGCGCTAAGGCAGTAGAGGTGAATATGAGTGCAGCGGTAAGGTAGGATAGTGCGTTGCGCATCTGAAATTAGAATTTATTCAAAGGTACAACGCAAAGTTTCCTCATGTGTTTAGAGAACTTCCGAATTCATGAAGAATTATTGAAGTTTCAGCTTACTTTGTGAAGTACATGTGTGACTTAGCGCATAGCTTTTACAGCAAATGATCCGCGGCTACGGATGCCACTTGAATATTCTGTTTCGTGCTCATGTCATAGCCTAACCCTAAAATCCAGCCNTTAACCATAGGAATCACTTTGTGCGAAGCATGGTTTTCATCTTCATTGTAGTCAACATCTATTGTTATTGGGATATCGATACCCTCGCCACGTAAATATTCGGCAGTATTGATGCTGTCTTCAGCTTCTTTGAAAAGACGCGTAATCATGTCTCTTATGAGTTGTTCACGACGCTTAGTGAGAATATAATGTACTCCCTTCCCCGGATGACGAAAGGCTATAACCGTTGCGTATAGGCTGTGTCCACCTATATTTTGGGAATCGGATCCTACGCTTAAAATAGCCTCTGGATATTGTTGCATATATGCCTTCACATAAGCTGCGCTATTTTCTACCGGTGTACCATCAAGTTTACGATATTGCGTCATAGACCTTAAAGTTCAAAAATGTTTTCGAGAGAAGAAAAAAAATCACTGAATACTGCCTTTTTTAATCAATTCGTTCGTCACATGTCCCGTCACCACAGTAAAGGAGGCGGTGGAGGACGATGGGAATCCTATAAAACGGGCGTAAAAGGTCTCTATTTTAGAATATTAACAACGCCTATTGTGGGAATAGCAATCGATATTCAGCAGAAAGATGCCGAAATTAGAACGTTACTATACGACCAATTCTTAGAACTGCGGCGGCTGTTAGAAGCGGAATGGGGTGATGAAGTGAATTATGAACATTCACACTATTTAGAGAGTGGCCTAGAAATCTCAAGAATCTCCATTACGTTGGAAAAGGCCTATTTCTACGATAAGGAGCAATGGNCTGAAATCATCGCGTGGTATGAAGAAAAGTTGATCGGTTTAGATGNTTTTTGGGACACGACAGGAGATATCGTTAAGGGATTGGNCCGCTAATCAATCATCCGTTTTANTACNCTTAGTTTGTGCGTGTGACGGCCAAATTCTGCGTTATAAATACCGCTGTGATCTAAACTATCCACACGAACACGGCCGCTAGCGTGGATAATGTGAAAATCATCGAGTACAATGCCTACATGAGTGATAGCTCCTTCAGCATTATCAAAAAACGCAAGATCACCGGGTTTACATTCTTCTAGAAAACTAAGTGTGGTTCCTTTCCTAGCTTGTTGGGAAGCATCGCGCGGCAGGTAATGCCCTGCTAAACGGTAAACCATTTGGGTGAATCCACTACAATCGATACCAAAGGGTGTTCGTCCACCCCACTGATAGGGCGNATTGAGGTAGGAAAAAGCAAAATCGACTAAGTCGGCACGGTCTTTTTTTCCTGAAGTGAAAGCACCTTCGAAAGAATACGATTGCTGCTCTAGGCGTATTGTACCAGCATCAAGAAATGGCAAATAGGCACCTTGAACGATCAACGGATAATCTGTAGGACCTGTTCCTTGCAATAATTGGACAGGATCTAAACTTACTCTAAGCGGAGTAGTAGCTAATAATTCATAGTAGGAAGGGGAAATGGGCTGGTACTGTAAGCGGTCTATCCAACCTTCATATCCATCATGATCCAACTGGATTCTGACCCATTTGGGTTGTTCCTCGAGAATGCTAAAACTCTCCCCGAACAGCACAACATTTACCTGCTCTGAAGCATCTGATGGCTCACCACGCATGGGGATCACACTGAGAAACGCTATGCCTTTTTCGAATTCGCTCACTGGTTACAATTTACGGGCTATTCAAAGTGCACCGTTATAAAAGGGTCAATTTTTTAAACAGCCCACCTCACAATATAGGTAAGGTAGGGCTGTCTTATTTTAAACTAATTCTAGTACTAGGGCAGATGCTCCGCCGCCGCCATTACAAATGGCTGCTGCCCCCGTTTTTCCGCCGTTTTGTTGCAAAACACCGATCAACGTAGTAACGATTCGTGCACCTGATGCACCCAATGGGTGTCCCAGACTTACAGCACCTCCATGTACATTAACATTCGCCGCGTCGAGCCCCAATAGTTTCATGTTGGCCAACCCTACCACAGAAAATGCCTCGTTGAATTCGAAAAAATCGACAGCATCCATCGTAACACCCGCTTTTGCCAATGCTTTAGGTAATGCTTTCGCAGGCGCCGTTGTAAACCATTCCGGCTCTTGCGCTGCATCTGCATAACCAGTGATTCTGGCAATAGGAGTTAATCCTAATTCTGCTGCTTTAGAAGCACTCATGAGTACAACCGCAGAGGCACCATCGTTTAAGGTCGAGGCATTTGCAGCTGTCACTGTACCGTCCTTCTTAAATACAGGACGCAATTGAGGCACTTTATCTGTATTCACCTTCGTGTATTCTTCATCGGTATCGATGACGATTGCATCGCCGCGACGTTGCGGAACGGGAACGGGTACAACTTCATTTGCAAACTTCCCATCTTCCCATGCTGCAGCGCTTCTGCGGTAGCTTTCGAGTGCAAATGCATCCTGGTCTTCACGAGTAAACTGGTGCTCTTCAGCACATAACTCTGCACATACACCCATGTGTTGTGCATTGTAGACGTCGGTCAGCCCGTCTTTAACTAATCCGTCAATGAGCGAAATGTCGCCTAATTTTACCCCAGTTCTTCCTGTCGGTAAATAGTGGGGTACAGCACTCATGTTTTCCATTCCTCCAGCGACAATGATATCGACATCTCCTGCCTTAATAGCCTGAGCCCCCATCATAATGGCTTTCATGCCTGAGGAACACACTTTATTAATGGTAGTACAAGGAACCTGGTTGCCAATTCCGGCGGCCATCGCCGCCTGGCGTGCAGGTGCCTGACCTACATTCGCTTGTAAAACATTGCCCATGTAGACTTCCTCTACGGCATCTGCGGATAAACCGGCTTTTCCTAACGCGCCATTTATTGCCGCAGCACCTAATGCTGGGGCAGGGACGCTACTTAGTGCTCCGCCAAAGCTGCCCATAGGGGTTCTGACAGCACTTACGATCACAACTTCTTTCATCTTCTGTAATGTTATTTGGGTTCGTGTCAAAAAGACCCCACTAAACTACTAAATTGGTGCTCTAGAAACGAAGGTATTTGGTATGAAAGCATCGAATTGGATACAGCAACAACAGAAGTGGGTATATTTCAGCATAGTAAGCACATTATGCATCGCTTTGCTGTTTGTGAGCATTCCTTTTAAAGCCCAATTTCAATATGACTACCGTTTGGGTCAGGTATGGCTCGAAGACGATTTGATAGCACCAACAGATTTTGCGCTCCCAAAATCTCCAGAGAAATTAGAGGAGGATCGACAAAAATTAATCGTTGACAAAGATCTCTACTACAACTACAGCGTTCAGATAAACAACTGGCGTGCAACGATGGATTCTACACTCATACCGGAGGCAGAATTCATAGAATGGCAGCGTCGTGGTGTCGTTTTAGTACATCCCTCAGAAAACCATAAAGTATTGCTTTCTGATGGAACGCCTATCAGTTTGAAAAACAGTCTTTCACCAGAGTATTTAAGAGCGCAACACGCACTGCCGGATAGTATAGAATTAAGCCCAACTTTCACTATGAATGCATTGCTAACAGATAGTGCATTAACTGCTAAATTGAATGCGCTTACGATCTTCAGAGGTGTTATTACAAAAGGAACTCCTATCGTACTACGTGGCGCAACAGTAACCGCTGAAAAGTTCGAAATGCTCAGAGCGCTCGAAGCGAATTTCGATGGCGTCGCGAATGAACTTAATTGGCAAGGTAGAGCGGGCGCTTTACTCTATCTAATCCTCGTATTCTTGGGTTTGGCATTTTATCTAAACGCTTACGATGCTCAAATCATAGCGCACAGTTCTAGTTTAAATCTTTTATTGTTTTCTATTTCGGGTGCTGGTATGGCTACATTATGGGCCTCTTCGATTTCTGTTTTAAATGTCTTTTTAGTCCCACTGGTATTACTTCCCGTCCTTGTCAGAAGCTTCTTTAATGACCGATTGGCCTTAATTTCTCATGTCTTTTTACTTGTCGCTGTTGCGCCGTTTGTCAGTGGTGCTGTACATTTTATAGCCGTTCAATTCGCTGCTGGCCTCATCACTCTATTCAACATCCGCGGTATTTACAAAAGAAGTCAATTGTTCCAAAGCACCTTTAAAATAATGGGTATCCTACTGCTAGTGCATCTTTCTATTCATCTTATCCGACAAATGGAGTGGAACGCGGAAGCTGCTATTCCCTTAGGTTCATCACTTATCGGCACGTTGGTCCTTCTTTTTATATTCCCGCTTATCTATTTCTTCGAGCGCACCTTTGGTGTAGTTTCGGATCTTACACTTCTCGAGCTATCGGATACTAACAATCCATTACTCAAACGTTTGTCAAAAGACGCGCCAGGAACTTTTCAGCACACTATGCAAGTCGCTAATCTCGCAGAGCACGCGACTGAGTTGGTAGGAGGGAATACCTTGCTCGTTCGAACGGGTGCTCTCTATCATGATATTGGTAAGATACCTAATGCTCAGTACTTTACGGAAAATCAAAGTTCCTCAGCTTCTCCTCACGATGAGTTGAGTTATACTGAAAGCGCCAAAATCATAATAGGGCATATCAACGATGGCATAGAATTGGCGAAAAAACATCGACTCCCAGACATTGTGATCGATTTTATCCGTACCCACCATGGCACCTCAAGAGTGGAGTATTTCTACAGAAAATATAAGGAAGATCATCCAGATTCAGAGAAATTTGATTCTTTTCAATATCCTGGACCTAAACCTTTCTCAAAGGAAACTGCTATTGTGATGATGTCAGATGCTGTTGAGGCTTCAACACGTTCGTTGCCTGAAAAGTCACAGGAAGCGTTAAGCACGATGATTGATAAAGTTATAGATCATCAGCTGATCACGGGCCAATTAGACAACGCTGCGATCACATTGAAGGAAATAAATGCTATCCGTGAAGCCTTTAAGAAATTTATGCGCGGTGTTTACCACGTTCGTATCTCATACCCTGAGGAAGTAAAAACCGTTCAAAACGCTTCGTAATCAAAGCGCTACACCGCTGAAATTTTTACGGGTAGGAGCGAGGAGCCACAGCATTCTAATCGTTATTTAAATTAATTTGAATCATCACCACACAAATTCGCATTAAACCCTTGCGCAAACCGAAATTCGGTATAAATTTGCGCTCCCTAACGGAAAGATGGCAGAGTGGTAATGCAACAGCCTGCTAAGCTGTGATCGCGTAAGTGATCCCAGGGTTCGAGTCCCTGTCTTTCCGCAAGAACAAACGTTCATTGATATTGCAAGTTCGGGAAGTGGCGCAGGTGGTAGCGCATCTGGTTTGGGACCAGAGGGTCGCAGGTTCGAGTCCTGTCTTCCCGACTAAGCCAAAGCAGAATCCTTCGGGNTTCTGTTTCGGCTANTGCAATTGAGAATACCTTTACCANGGTATGGTGAGGACTCGTAGCTCAGCTGGATAGAGCATCTGCCTTCTAAGCAGACGGTCACAGGTTCGAATCCTGTCGGGTTCACGAGAAAACAAAACCCCGAATGCGAGTGCATTCGGGGTTTTTTTATGTCATTTTTTCCATTCCTAATGATCCTGTAGTTCATTTTGAAATACACTTTTAGTTGCTAGTCTTTTTTGTGTTAGAATCAAGTTCAAATAAGTTTTCGATAAACTGAAATAAGTCGATATTTTGGAACCGTTAAGAGATTGGAGTAAAAAAAAATGAGTTAAAACGGCGCAAACAGAATTTTAAAGCAATTGTTTAGCTCATGTTGTTGATAGGTA
>NYXD01000071.1 GCA_002685435.1 Cryomorphaceae bacterium
GAGTTTTTGAAAATTAAAGACGAATGAAAAAAATAATTCTTTTAGTACTTGTATCAACGCTGTTTTCAGCATGTGAAGATCCTATCCCAGTTGTGGATCCTACAGCGCTGGACAATAGAAATATCTACATACGTGCATATAAATATTTTGACGGGGCGATCATTGATACCTCCACGGTTTATGAAGTGAATGGCGATTTAATAAAATTTGATCATATCTATGTTACACTTAGCGGAGCGCGCTTCGTAAGCTATGATGAACAGGATACCACTTTCACGGAAAGTGACTTAACTATGATCGATCTGATAGGAAATTCAGAGGTGAAACTAGCTTATTTACCTTCTGGTAACTACAATGGGAGCTTACAATACACTATAGGCTTAGACAGCGCGCGCGCATTCACTGCTCCTGATCAGCTGGACCCAACTAATCCTCTAAGCAAAGGCTTGGTATGGAATGGCAGTGATATTGGTCACAGCTTTTTTCAAATCGAAGGTCGAATTTTCAACCCAGCTGACAGCGTATTTACAACGCCGGAAGCAAACTTTAATTGGCGTTTCGCTACTCCGGATTTGATTGTAATGAAAAGTGAGAATCGCAATTTTAATGTAGGCTCAAACAAGGATGTATTTATTGTGATGGATATCGATGTCGATAATTTCTTTTCTGGGGTTTTCAGTCTCATTGGATTAAGTCCCTCTACGATGAATGTTATCAATAGTGATCCCGCCGATGCGTCGGATTACGATTTAGCGAAAATTTTNCGAGACAANGTCAGTANTGAGTTCGAGTTTAAACTCTAAAAACCANTGCTCCATGCGTTCAGCNCTATTTTTATTTTTTCCATTAGCTCTTTTATTTGGTTCTTGCGGTGATCGATCACAGCAGGTTACTTTGGAAATTAACCTTGAACACAACGGCGTTCCTTTTNAGATAGGTGAGACATTGTATGAGGGAGATACGGNTATTAAATTTGANTTGATTCANTTTTATTTAAGTCAAATCGCGCTTGGAGATGAGGTGAAAGAATCTGTTATTTTCNTNAACGCGCAGGANAGTGCTTCGATGCATTATGTCTTACCGTTGACNAAAAAAGTTGACCAATTCAGCTTTGGCATGGGTGTAGATTCCATCAATAACATACAGGACCCAACTTCCTTTGATTCGAATCATCCGCTTTCCAGTTCGAATGCAATGTATTGGTCATGGGCGACCATGTACCGCTTCTTTAAAATAGATGGTAGAGTAAATGCATCCGGAATTTTAGGGGCAGATGACCAGCTTTTAGCTTGGCACACAGGTAAAAATGCATTGTATCGAACGAAAGAAATCAATNCCACTATTAAACCGGGTGCTCATTTNGTANTGACCTTTGANCTTGNCACCTTCTATTCAGGANTTCGTTTAGATACGGAGACTATGACGCATTCTATGGTTGATGATTACGATATTGCGGTGAAGCTCTCCGACAACCTGCCAGCAGCCTTCAGCTTGAGTGTGCATTAAGTTTCCACTGCAGTTTGTAAAGTAGTTAAAGATTTTATCTGAATAAAATGCTGATTTTCATTCCTCCAAGTATGGCGGGCGCAGCATTTTTTGAATCGATAAGTTGGTATTCTCCGGTGAAAATACCTGTAACTGGATCGAACGCTTCTACATAGTCTGAGGTTCTACGCTGCTTTTGTCGAATGGCACCACCTATAAACCAATCCACAATCATGCGTTCTGAAGGACGACTTTGGTAGCCTACTGTAAATCCAAAATCGGTCCAGTTGAAACCTTCATTTACCGTGGTGTCAATACCTGTNGGTGTGGTTGTNTAGAAATCTTGCGCGTAATTCCGATGGCCCATGGTGTATGAGATGTAATAACCGTCTTCGAAAGCATTGCCTTCCGGAAAAAACTTCATATTAATGTTGCCGCTNTACCCGAGCTTGCTTTGCGTTTGGCCGTCTTGTCTCATGCTGTAGCCTCGAATGGCTTCCTCTGTGATGTTGAAAGTGGTTACACCAATACCCGCTTCCACGCTCATGTAATCCGATATTTTGTGTTCGTACGAAATGGGAATATCTCCTGCCAACATGGCTGTTGGACTAAGTTTTATGCCGTGGTTGTATCTACTGTAATACAAACTCCCGCCCATTGAAAGNGAATTTGAGGGCACGCTTGTGCTAAGTGTCCCGGCTCCTTGGGCAGTGTTGAGGTCCCGCTTTCGNACAATCACAGTTTGAGCATCGGCACTTAGGGACCATGCTAGGGCTGNGATAAGGATNTAAATAAATCTCTTCATATGGTAGATATCTTNCAGGGGTACTGTATCTTGACTTCAACAGAGTNAAATTACAAAAAATGTTCACCCCAAGCTTATGCTGTGTTTAAAAAAAGGCNTCTTCNCGCTGNTACTTTCTTTCTTCTTCATAACCACTGCTAAGGCGCAAGGTTCATATCCAATTTTAGAATGGAGTCCAGAATATTCATCGCGCTCCGCGAAATTTGACCGATTACTCCAAGTGGGTGATAAAGGGTTTTACACTTATAAAACAGCTAACGCATCCTTGCTAGGATCTTCGCGCAATGAATATTTTGCGTATTACGACCGGTACGATTTGGGGGAGAATTGGCTCATTAAAAATGCGCGATGGGAATGGAAAGGCCGACGCGTTGATTACAAGACTAGTGTCATTATCGGTGAAACACAATACCTCTTCTATGAGAGTTATGACAGACAGGCGGATCAGCGTTATTTGCTTTGCCGCACACTCGATTCAAATGCAACCTTAAGCGAAGTGAAAGTGCTGGAGGTGCTCGACAGTCGACGCAGGGCTCGTGGTGATTTCGATATTCAATTATCTAAAGACCGTACCAAGATTGCGATCTTTACAAATCCACCCTATGAACGTAATTCCACAGAAAACTTTTACATACGAATTTTTGATAGCGCCTTAGAGGAGCTTTGGAATGCAGATGTCGAATTGTCTTATCGCGATAGAAATTTTGGGATCATGGATTTTGAAGTGTCTAATTCGGGTGAAGTATTCATTTTGAGCTATTACGACAATAGTCCCAACATAACCATGGTGAACAATCGAGACTTAGAGTATAAACTCATGAGAGTCACGGACGAGAGTGGAATTAGCGATGTAGTTGAGTTCGATTTAGGATTGCAAGATGTGCATGTTCAAAGCTTAGGTATTGAATGTGATTTAGTGGACGGACAGATGGCTATTTCTGGGTTTTACGGTAGGCGAAACGTATGGGACATGGACGGTGCGCTGTATTTAGCCTTTGATCAGGAAAAGGGCGAAGTGGTGTCTTCAAACCTCAACCAATTCGCTCCCGATTTTGTGGCTCAGTTTAATAAGTACAGAGCAAAGCGCGGTAAAGGTATTCGAAGAAATTTTGTCTTTCGTCAGTTTGTTTCTAGGCCAGATGGGGGCGCCTATGTGGTGGCAGAAGATTATGAGGTCGTAGTGCGAACCACACAAGGCCAGCGGGGTCAGACCACTACTAATTACTACTATTACTACAACGACATTATTGTGCTGAGTATTGACAAAACGGGTGATGTGGATTGGTATGCGCACATTCCCAAGAAACAGACGTCAATGAATGATGGCGGTTACTTTTTGGGTTACACGATGTTGCTGAATGATGAAGGGCTACATTTTTTATACAATGACCACCGTAAGAATGCGAAACGCTGGGGAAACAAGAACCTCAAGCGTATAACGAATGCTAAGGCAGGAAACCTGGTAATGGTAACATTGGGACATGATGCATCGATGAGATACAATGTGTTAAATAGAAATAAGCGCCAGAAATTCAGAGTTGCACCCCGTCAATCGAGATTGGCAAATGAAGGCTATGACGGCGCGATACTGTTATCTTTGCGCGGCTCTAAAATCCGATTTGGTAATTTATACTTCGAAGAATAATAAATGAATATTCATTTCATAGCCATTGGAGGCAGCGCCATGCACAATTTGGCCATTGCCCTTCACAATGGAGGACATACGATCACTGGTTCAGACGATCAAATTTTTGAGCCTTCCCGCGGTCGACTTCACCGAAAAGGATTACTGCCTGAGGCGGAAGGTTGGTATCCAGAAAAGATCAGCGAGGGACTCGATGCCATTATTTTGGGAATGCATGCGCGTGAGGATAATCCGGAATTGGCCCGAGCGCAAGAATTAGAGTTGCCCATTTTCTCGTATCCTGAGTTTCTTTACGAAATCAGCAAAACCATGACGCGTGTGGTTATTGCCGGATCACATGGTAAAACTACCACCACGGCAATGGTACTTCACGTGATGAATCATGTGGGACAGCCTACAAACTATATGGTAGGTGCTCAACTGGAAGGTTTTGACTGTATGGTTGAATTGGAAAGTGGTAGCGAATTTATGGTCATGGAAGGTGATGAGTATTTGAGCTCGCCTATCGATCGTCGCCCTAAATTTCACTTGTACCGTCCAAATATCACCGTTATCACAGGCATTGCATGGGACCACATTAATGTGTTTCCCACTTTTGAATCTTACGTTGACCAGTTCCGCACCTATTTAGATACTATAGAGCCAGGTGGCGCCTTGATTTACAATGAGCGTGATGAAGAATTAGTCAAGCTAGTTGAAGAAACAAGCGCACCAGTTAAAACTTTTAGCTACGGCCTTCCCGCATTTGAAATAGTTGATGGTCAGACCTTTATTGAAACAGCGGAAGGAATGATGCCACTAGAGATTTTCGGGGAACATAACTTGAGCAACCTTGAAGCAGCGCGGTGGATTTGTTTGGAAATGGGCGTTCAAGAAGATGCATTCTACGATGCAATCTTGAGTTTCACGGGTGCACAAAACCGCATGGAGGTATTTAAATCTGGTGATCAAGTCAAAGTGTTCCGTGATTTCGCTCATGCGCCCAGTAAAGTAGCAGCTAGTGTCAAAGCGCTAAAAGAGCAATTCGGATCGGTTCGTGCTGTGTTAGAATTGCACACATTTAGTAGTTTGAATCCTGAATTTTTACCACAGTATCTAGGCACTATGAATGCGGCGGATGAGGCTTGGGTTTATTTTAGTCCTGACGCAGTAGCGCACAAGAAACTACCCGCACTTAGTAAAGCGGATGTTGAAACTGCTTTCGGTGCCGGAGTGCGGGTGTTTGACTCTTCGGAATCGCTCCAATCGGCTCTTGAAAACCCGCATAATATTAAAGCAATGGCACTCATGAGCAGTGGAAATTTTGGAGGTATTGATTTGGAGGCTACGCTCGCTAAGTATTAATGAGTAAATTTGCAGCATGAGCAAAAGGGAAATCATCGACGCCAGAGCACTGAACATAGCGTTAAACCGCTTGTGTTGTAAGTTGATTGAAAATCATGGTGATTTCTCTAATTCCATTCTTATCGGAATGCAACCGCGGGGTGCGCAGGTTCTTGAACGCATAGTAAAGCTTCTTGAAAGTACTTACGGTGCGGAAGGTGTACGTACGGGAGTCCTGGACATCACTTTTTACAGAGATGATTTCAGACGACGTCCAGGTCATTTGCAGCCGAATAAAACGCGTATAGATCATCTGGTAGAAGATCAAAAAGTCGTCTTTATAGATGATGTTCTTTACACGGGTCGTAGTATTCGTGCAGCAATGGATGCAATCCTGAGCTTCGGTAGACCCGCGAAAATGGAATTACTCACGTTGATAGATCGAAGATTTTCGCGTGACCTCCCGATACAACCAGATTACAAAGGCCGTCAAGTCGATTCAATCGCCTCACAGCGTGTTGAAGTAC
>NYXD01000072.1 GCA_002685435.1 Cryomorphaceae bacterium
GTGCTTGTTGCGTTACAATAGTATGGTACCATTTCATATCTGGATTCAAGCAGCGCGGCTGCGCACCTTACCTCTAGCTTTCGCGGTCATTGCCTTAGGAACCGGTTTCGCCTGTAGAATCAATGAATATGTGCATTGGGGCATTTTTGCACTTGCGGTATTTACTGCCGGTGCCTATCAAATATTGTCGAATTATGCCAATGACCTGGGCGATGGCCTCCGCGGTACAGACGACCATCGAACTGGTGAAAAACGTGCGATAGCTAGCGGTTTAATTACTGCAGATCAAATGAAGCGCGCCGTTAATTTGTGGACCGTATTGGCTCTGTTCGGAGGTGGTGGATTAAGCTTTTTAGCGTTTCAAGAACGCATTCTACTCTTAGTACTCTTTTCTTTATTGAATGTTGCTGCAGTGTTGGCTGCTAAGTCCTATACTATGGGTCCAAAGCCCTATGCATACTGGGGCGGAGGTGATTTTTTTGTCTTTTTATTTTTTGGATTGGTTGGGGTTCTAGGGTCCGCAAGTTTATACGGCTCGTTGCACTGGAGCTTCCTTTTTCCAGCTTTGGTTGCTGGTGCTTACAGTGCGGCAGTACTTACTTTAAACAACCTTAGAGATATTGAAACGGATGCTGTAGCTGGAAAGCGAACTTTGGTAGTACGGTTCGGGTACCAATGGGGAAGGGGATACTTTAAAGCGCTTTTGATGATTGGTAATATATTGAGCTTATTCTTTGCCTTGTATTGGGCCGCATTAGACGGGAATCAATATTTACTCATTTTCCACATAGCCTTCGGAGTCATACTCTCCCGGGTAGTCTTTATTCGGTTTGCTCGAGCAAGAGATTCAGTAGCATTGGATACCTTGCTTAAACCAATGGCGCTGACGACTTTGGTCTACTGCCTTGGAACAGCTTTAGCACTTAACTTCTAGGTAAGCCATGAAAGCAACCGTACGTCCTTACCTTCTTAATTTCAAGCAACCCGCTGGGACTTCGCGCGGTATTCTGCGTACGAAAGAGAGTTTCTTTTTGCGTATCGAGGATGCTGCGTCACCATTCGGGATTGGATTGGGTGAGGTAGGACTGTTACGCGGTTTGAGTGTCGATGATGTCCCGGAACTGGAAGGTCAATTGGCTTGGACTGCGGAAAATATTCATCTGGGTTTGGAGGAATTGTATACTCGTAACCGCACTTTTCCCAGCATCCAATTCGCATTAGAGCAAGCCTTTAGTCATTTACAGCATGGTTTTCACCACTTTGAGACGCCCTTTAGCCGAGGCGAACATGGACAGTCGATAAACGGCTTGATCTGGATGGGGTCAAAGGAATTCATGCTCGATCAAATACAACGCAGATTAGAAGAGGGATTTAAGACCTTAAAAATGAAAGTCGGTGCCATTTCTTGGGCGGATGAATTGACTTTGCTGAAAGGTATTCGTGAACGCTTTTCTGCGAGCGAATTGATTTTACGTGTAGATGCGAATGGTGCCTTCGATCGATCATCCATAGTACCAGTAATTCATGAATTGGCTGCGTTAGAGGTACACAGTATTGAGCAGCCGCTTCCTCCAACGGACCGAGAAGGTTTAGCAGAGATATGTGCTTCGTCGCCTGTACCTATAGCTTTAGACGAGAGTCTCATTGGTATTTTTAGTGCAGTTGAAAAAGAGCTCCTGCTGGATGTTGTGCGACCGCAATACATTATCCTGAAGCCTAGTTTTATAGGGGGATGGCACGGTGCGGACGAATGGATTGATTGTGCTGATGCGCGCGGTATAGCTTGGTGGGCAACCTCTGCTTTAGAGAGCACTGTGGGTATGAATGCCATTGCGCAATGGACGGCCACAAAGCAATTGCACTTGCCGCAAGGATTAGGAACAGGCAGTTTGTATACCAATAACATTCCTGGGCCCTTAGAAGTTAAAAACGGTGAATTATGGACTGTAGGTGATGTCCAGAAACTTTGGTCNTTCCCGGATTCGTTCACTCCATTTAAATAGAGCCTCTTAAAGAAATAAAGAGTGAACGGCCAGGTGCGACTATGCCACTGGCGTAACTGCGGTATTGCACGTCCATGATGTTGTCTATACCGCCACGAANTAAGATGTTCTTGTTGAATACATAGGATGCATGGAGNTTAATGGTATACCANGCCGGCGTNTATACCTCNCCATTATCGTTGAGTGCATACATATGTNTTTTAGAACGTTCGCTGAATGGCATGTTTTNGGCATCTACAGCGCCGTTGTAGCGTAAGATTAGATTGCTACGCCACTTATTTTTATGAAAGGAAAAGTTTGAAGTTGCGTTAAAAGGGGAAACGTGGCGCAGCGTATAGCCCTGGCTGTCTTTGCCAAAAGGATGCGCCCAGTGAATCATCCAATTTAAGTTCTCTGATATATCCGTACGAACGCCAAACTGATAGCCCCAGATCCAAGCATAATTTAGATTTTGAACGGCAAGAACTTGGGATAATTCTCCGTCGAAATTTATGCTATCACTTCCCATAAACGTGTATGGAGCACGTTCTAAGGCATTGTCAAGGTAGCTGTAATAAAAGCTGGCATCGACGACCCATAATTTTCCGAGCTTTTGCTTTGCGCCTAATTCTGCACTGTACAGCCGTTCTTCTCGTAGATTGCTATTAGGGACAATCACAGCACCAGGCTGGGAATCGAATACCTTGCTCGCGTCATCAATGTTCGGCGCACGGAAACCAGAACTTAAATTCAGAAAATACTTAAATGTAGGTTTGTGGTAAGTAACTCCCATCTCCGCACTAGGAGCTAGAAATTTTAAACGCGCGTCTTCATTGAACCCACGAAAAGAAATAGGCGTGTACATACTTATTCCGTTGATCCTGGATCCTGCACTAAAGGCAACATGCTTGCTCAAATCTGTATCGTAATGCGCGAAAAAAGATCCGCTAATCCAATGGCTCCCATTGGCATATCGGGATTGTGCTTCCCAGGTCGAATCCGTATTCATGTAATGGTAATGGAAGGCAGTACTAGTGAGATTATTTCCGATAAATTCGGCTCCGTATAGGACCGTGCTCTTATTTGAAATTTTCTTGCTAGCGTCAAAATTCATCTGGTTTATATACACCTGTTCGCGTTGATAACTTCCTACCGGGGCTTTAAATTTTCTAGTATCACGGCTTTCTTCGAAGTACTGGCCTGATAAGGTGAATTTCATCCAATCGCTTATGGCGGTCTGATCTCTATTTTCGATGGATAAATAACTCATTATCCATGCCTGTGGACCGTAATTCCATTGTGCGTATTTAGGTCTTCCGTTCATCATTTCTGTGAATCGATCATAGCGATTTACGTCACCAGTCAAACCGAGATGTAAGCCGGATTTAAAAGTGGTGCGTTCCGCAATACGGACCTTGAATTTTTGTGCTATGTTGCGCTTNTCGTAAGAGGTGTTGTATTGAATCCGTTTGTCTTCTGGTATCCGGAGGGTATCGATACTGCCAATAGTAGTGGGTAAACAGGTGAGTTGCGTGTTACTTAGATGTGAAGCAGGTGTCCATGGCAGAATTCGCTGGCCCATTCGTATATCGTGGTATTGCGTATAGGTTAGCGAAGTCATTCCCGCCCAATTCAGACCGCCGTAGTTGATTCGAAAATTAGATCTTCTCGATAGTTGCGTATTTTGGCTGCTCAAATTAAAAACTAAACTTTGNAAAACTTCTGTAGAATCACCAAAGTGAGCATCGAAGGTGTTGATGTGCATTACACCGCCTAATGCATCGCTACCGTGTAAAACGCTTCCAGGACCTAAGCTAATCTCNATATTTGAAACACTCTCTTCATCTACGGAAATTACGTTGTGTACATTTCCAGATCTAAAGATGGCGTTGTTTATTCTTATACCGTCGACCAGTACGAGCACTCGCGATGTACTCATGCCTCGAATCATGGGTGAACCCCCNCCAGCTTGTGATTTTTGAATGAAAACATTAGGATCGATGGCGAGCGCATCTGCTGTATTTGCTTGAAACTGCTGGTCTAATTGTTTAGCATCAATGCTTCTAACTTCTCGTGCGNTTTTTTGGTACTGTTGCTCCATTCGATTCGCCCGAATTACGACTTCCTGTATATTCAGTACACTTTCTCGCAATAAAACTTCGTAGTCCCGTTCCTGAAGTTCCTTCCTTGAATAATAGCCTGCCGCGTAGCTGGTGTGGTAAAGAGCGATGACTTGTCCTGNTGTGCCTTCTGGGATCAGAATTCGTCCTAAAGGACCGGTCTCCCCAATATAGGCTTGATCCACAGTTATGCTAACCCCTTCAATGGGTTCGCCACTCATGGCATCACTAACTGTAAGCCATACATATTCAACCTCACCCGCAGCGTAAACGCTGAAAGAGAATACCATGAGGCTGATGTATATTGCTGCTGTTTTGAACTTGTTCATTGCGCACACGTTGAAACAAAAACTGTACCCGAAAATACATGTCCGAAAATAAATCATTTTTCGTTTGGAACAACCGGAGTTATTCTGCTGCNGAGCTCGTTGATTTACAGGGTGTTCCTGTACATATTGNTCCTGTTCAAAGTGCTTTAAGATTTTGTTTAAGTCAGCAATCGGAATGGACGTTACAGACCAGCGGTTCAACGGGTAGCCCGAAGACGTTGGCTTTATCGCGTGCNATGATCTACGGATCGGCTCGTGCCACATTGAATGCCTTTGGATTGGTTCCCGGTTCTACGGCGGCATTGGTATTACCGGCAAAATATATTGGTGGCTTTATGATGGTCGTTCGCGCATATGTAGGCCAACTTACTTTGCATTTGTGTGAGCCTCGGGCGTTGCCAAATGTTCCGGAAGGACTCGACTTTGTTCCAATGACTCCNGCCCAGTTTNTTGCNNTANAAGANGCTGGAAAGCAACTTAAGGTNAAAANNGTACTNTTAGGGGGNAGNGCACTNNCTNCNCGNTNCGATATNNCNANTTATCTCGGGTGTNTATNTNGGATATGGAATGACAGAAACGGCTTCTCATGTTGCTCTTCGCCCATTGGGGNGTACCNTNTATACNGCNGTAGGGGCGACGGAATTTTCNGTGAATGNNGATGAATGCCTNTGTATTTCTGCNCCGCATCTAGNGATTNCNAAGCTGNAAACTCANGATCGNGTNNGNTTNCTNGATAANAAACNNTTCNANTNNGAAGGTCGATTGGATNATGTNATCAANTCNGGGGGAATCAAACTTCACCCGGAAAAATTNGANTCNGTTTGTGATNCNCANGGTATTCAANCNGTCATGAGNNCNAGNGAACACNNACNNTATGGNCAAGTNCCGGTNATGGTANTNCGNNNAATGGANGATGTTGAAGNNCTCNANANGGCATTGCGTCTTTGGGAGGGAACNGCGNTNCCAAAGGAAGCNTGTATTGTNNCAGAATGGCCNCTGTTNGAGAACGGGAAATTNGACCGATTAAAGCTGNAGTCNTTNATTAAATCACATCCGGATCGCCTTTTCCGGCTCTAAGNAGNANAGGNANNGNNCCACTGAGNTCNATAACCGTTGANGGAANATTATCNCCCCAGCCNCCGTCNATCATAAANTCAGCNAGATGCGCNTAGGNNNCNGCNATTTCATCNGGATCNGTNGGGTATTGAATNATTTCATCGTCGTGNTGCAANGANGCNGATGCNAAAGGACGACCTAAAGTTTCGCACAANGCCATCACAATAGGGTGATCAGGTATTCGAATACCGATGGTNTTACGCTTTTGTCCTAGCTTTCGTGCTAATGCAATATTCGCCTCCAGCACCATGGTGTATGGCCCCGGTAAGCAGCGTTTTAGTAGCTTAAAAGTTCCGCCGTCTACGCTTTGCGTATATTCNGATACTTGGCTTAGGTTGGTGAAGAGAAATGAAAATTCAGACGCTTTGACNGATTCCTTTTTGATTTTGGCCAATTTTTCCAGTGCCAACGGATGCTGAAAATCNCCGGCGACAGCATANACGCTNTCCGTAGGNATNATGGCAATTTCACCCCGCTTAAAACGCNCNACACATTCNNNGATGGTCTCTGCGTTNATGCTTTCAGGATAAATGGAATAAATCACAAGCCTTTTCAATTTTTATNTAAGGTACAAAAAAGCCNCGCGGTAGGCGAGGCTTTCNTGAAAACTATAAGTTACGANTAGGTATTAGCCGTTNGCTTTTGCGTGATCCGCNAAAAACTTCGCCAAACCNATATCTGTNAGNGGGTGCTTCAATAANGCNTCCATTGCGCTTAAAGGNCCNGTCATCACNTCTGCNCCNATCTCAGCACANTGAATNATATGCATNGGGTGACGTACCGAAGCTGCAAGAATTTCTGTACCAAAGTCGTAGTTGTCAAAAATGATGCGAATGCTTTCGATCAAATCCAAACCGTCCGTCGAGATATCATCCAAACGTCCAATGAATGGACTCACGTAAGTTGCGCCAGCTTTTGCCGCCATCAGTGCTTGGCCTGCAGAGAAGATCAGCGTACAGTTGGTCTTGATGCCNTTGTCAGAGAAGTATTTCAATGCTTTCACACCATCTTTGATCATCGGGATTTTGACTACGATTTTCTCATCCAATGCAGCCAATTCTTCCCCTTCTTTAATCATCCCTTCGTAATCTGTGGCAATTACTTCAGCACTTACATCACCGTCCACAATTGCACAAATGGCTTTATAGTGCGCTTTCACATTTGCGTCTCCGCTAATGCCTTCTTTAGCCATCAATGATGGGTTAGTCGTTACCCCGTCTAGTACTCCTAGCTCTTGGGCTTCTTGAATCTGTGCGAGGTTCGCAGTGTCGATGAAGAATTTCATGTGTGTGAGTTATATTATTTACTGAGCAAAAGTACGCCTTTCCCTCAAAATTTAGGGCACAAAAAATGGGCAAGCTACTCACATCACACCGCTACGACCAATTACCCTTGCTGCGTTCCCGCCCTGGGGGATTCATCAGGAGCTGGTTGTGTAAGACTTGCCCATTGCAAAGTTAAGCCAACTGAAGACGTTTGACCAATGAATTTTAACAATTTTTAATCGGTTCTGTTGGACTATATTTGTAGTGAGCGAAAAGCGCTTGAACCGCAAAATAAAAGCAAAATGGCACAGGAAATTGAAATTATGAAAGCACAGGGTAAACAGCTCGCTTTCATTGTAATAGGTCTAGGACTNCTCATGTTTTTATGGAGTTATTTAGGGGATCCAACTGTACTGTTTAAGTATTGGTGGTTGGGTATACTTTACCAATGGATCTTACCAATCGGTTTAGCTATCTACGCTGTGGCTAAAGCGAAACAGTCATTAGACGGCTTCATTTCCTTCAAGGGAGCATTGGGAACTTCGGTCATCGGTTTAATCCTAGGAACGGCCGTGGTCGTTTTGTTTAATGCATTGATGTACAATGTTGTAGATCCCGATTTTAAAGATATGATGGAAGAAAAAACCATTGAGTTTACAGTCCAATTCATGGAGCGAATGGGTGCCGATAAATCTCAAATTNCGGAGGGCGTTTCCCAATTAAAGGAGCGCGATCAGTTTGGTTTCAAAGCACAAATCATGGGCTTAACTTTCATCAGTATCTATTACTTAGTGATTGGCCTCATTGTCGCCGCAGCAATGAAAAAAGATGAACCGGTAGTATAATTTTTATGAGTGCATTGGACTTAAGTATTGTCATTCCNTTATTCAACGAAGACGAGAGTTTACCAGAATTGACCGATTGGATTTCTCGTGTGATGGACCGCGAAGGCTATACCTATGAAATCATATTCGTCAACGACGGCTCCACGGATAACAGCTGGCAGGTCATCCAGGAACTTCGCACTAAAAATGAAAATGTCAAGGCCATTTCTTTCCGCAGAAACCAAGGCAAGAGTGCAGGTCTGAATCAAGGGTTTAAAGCAGCCTCTGGCGAGGTGGTCATCACCATGGATGCAGATCTTCAAGACAGTCCAGAAGAGATTCCGGAACTGCGCAGAATGATCTTGGATGACGGCTACGATTTAGTGAGCGGCTGGAANCAGAAGCGTTACGATCCGCTGACTAAAACCATTCCGACAAAGCTTTTCAATGCCGCTACACGCCGCATTTCAAAAATTAAACTCAACGACTTTAATTGTGGCCTAAAGGCGTACCGCCTTGAGGTGGTNCATAATATTGAAGTCTACGGCGAGATGCACCGCTACATTCCGTTTTTGGCTAAGAACAAAGGTTTTGGCAAGATCGGGGAGAAGGTTGTTCAACACCAAGCCCGTAAATATGGGACAACTAAATTTGGGTTGAATAGATTCATCAACGGCTTCCTCGATCTGGCAACGCTCGGAGTGATGGGGAAGTTTGGACGCCGCCCTATGCACTTTTTCGGCGCCGCCGGCACGCTTATGTTTACCTTGAGCATCGCCTTGTTGGCCTACCTTGGTGGGTACAAGCTGTGGGCGCTTAGTGTCGGGATAGAGGCCCGATTAATTACTGAAAATCCGCTCTTCTACATTCTTTTAGCTTTGACTATCATGGGCGTTCAACTTTTCGGAGTTGGGTTCATTGCCGAGTTGTTGTTGCGTGAGAGCACTAAGAAGCACGATTACACCATTAACGATAAAATTGGCATGGAGTAATGGCTCAAACTGCCGCTTCCCCAAAGTATGCTCTGATTTCGCCGACCTTCAAACGTCCTGACGAGGTCACTGAATTCCTCCAAAGCCTAACAGCGCTGGACTATCCNCAAAGTGGTTTTGAAATCATCTTGGGCGATGGGACTCCNGGGGATACCTTGAGACCAGAATTGGCCACATACCTCGACCAATTACCGCTTCAGATTTACTACGAGGAATACCTGCCCGTCTCGGATGCCCGCAACCGTGCTGCCTCCTTAGCTACGGCCCAGTATTTCATCTTCCTCGATAGCGATTGCATCATCCCGCCCGGCTACCTCCGAGCCATTGATGCCTTCCTAGAAGCCCATCCGGACACCACGCTCTTTGGCGGTCCCGACGCTGCTTCTGCCGATTTTACTGACCTGCAAAAAGCCATCAACTTTTCGATGACCAGCTTCCTTACTACGGGAGGCATACGCGGCGGCAAAAATACCCTCACTTCTTACCAACCACGCGGCTTTAACATGGGGATGAGCGCCNAGCTCTTCCGAGCGGTAGGNGGCTACGACGAAAACTTCGTCTGTGGCGAAGATGTCGAGCTGAGCCTACGCCTACAACAAGCAGACGCCGTCAGCAGATTCATTCCTGAGGCGCATGTGTACCACAAGCGCCGCGCCACACTCAAACAGTTCCGCCGCCAAGTCTTCCGCTTCGGCGCCGCCCGTCCCTTGCTCGCCANGGCACACCCCGGTAACTTAAAATTGACACACTTGTTCCCGNTGGTNTTCACNCTTTACCGNTACCTCACGGCCATTTTCGCTGTCCTGGGCATCTTCTATTTCCACAATAGCTTGTTCGCGATGCCTTTTGCACCCTATGTATTTTATATGTTCGCGGTGTTCTTAACCGCCTTACGACACGAGGGACTGGCTGTCGCATTACGCGTGGTACAGACTACTAACACGATGAATGAAGGGTATGGCATTGGTTTCCTGCGTAATTTTATTGAGGTCTACCTTAAAAGCAATCCTAAGGGCATTAAGCTATAACTCATACTTGAACCACCTTCGACTAAGGCCTCGCACNCAACTNGCGAACATCAAGGCCGCATCGCTCGTATTCCGCATCTCGATAATGAGACTTTACTAAGTATCTTTTTATGAGTTCTGCTATTAAGGGACTATAAATGGTGCTAACTTGATGTTGAATTCATAAAATGACCGCTAAAGTTGTCTTACCTTGAATGTGGCACATCCATTTACAATGAAACGAATATCACAACTTCTATTACGCCCATAACAACCCNNCTAACCTCAGTTAATCTTAACCTAAAGAATATAGAATGAACAAACTAAAATTTTCCCAGGACAAAGGTTCTGATTTTTACAAAGAACTTATAGAGAAAACGGATCAATATTTTTCTGAAAATAAGATTCCNAAAGTGGGTAACAAGATTATGGTTTTTAAAATAGTTCTCTATTTTGGTCTCGATGTGTTGTTTTACTCACTTATGATAACTAGCACAACGACTCTAGGGTTTTATGTTTATTATTTACTGATGGGGCTTTCAATTTTATTGACAGCTTTTAACATCTCACATGATGCCGCTCACGGTGTTGCCGTAAAAAGTAGGTTTTGGAACAAACTTTTATTTTCAATTAGTTTCAATCTTCAAGGAAACAATGCATACGTCTGGGGGAAAAACCATAATGAATCGCATCACCTTTATACAAACATTGAAGGAAGTGATATCGACGTACTTAATAATCCCGTGATTAGAATGACTTCAACCCAAACCCTGAAATCNTTTCATAAATATCAGTATCTCTATGCACCAGTTTTAAGTCTTTTGTATTCTATTAATTGGTTTTTTATACGTGAGGTTTTAATGCTTTTTAGAAAATCAAGCAGGACTATTTCAATAAATATTCCGCCGATCGAAATTGTAAAACTTATTCTGTTTAAATGTATCTACGTTAGCTATATGCTAGTGTTGCCGTGGTATTTATTGCCTTTTGGTTTTGGTACAATTCTCTTAGCATTCTTTCTTAACCATTTTATGGTCTCCATTATTTTTACTGGTGTATTAGGGGTTTCGCATTTATCTGATTTTGTTCAACACCCAACACCTGATAAAGACGGAAGGTTGTCCATTAGCTGGCCGACTTTGCAAATGTGTACTTCTGTAGATTACAATGCCAGCAGTACTTTTCTGAACTGGACCTTAGGTGGATTTAATGCTCATGCCATGCACCATATTTTACCCAATATTAGCCATGTGCATTACCTGAATATTCTTCCAATATTTATTGATACGGCCAGAAAGCATGATGTAAACTACATGAACATGTCTTACGGCCAAGCCTATAAATCACATTATAGGTTTCTCTATAAAATGGGACGCCAGCAATCTTTTATTCCTCGTACATATGAAGGGTAAACACCAACATGTAAAAAGTCATAATGAATTGTATAATTCGATTTTGCACAAGATAAATTCCAACATGAATTTGGATAAAAAAAAGGCAAATCTTTATTTTTTATTCAAAGGCTTGTTTTATGCTAGTGCTGCTATTGTGAGCTATGCATTGATTTTTACAATATCCAATCCAGCAGTATTCATTCTCAACTTTATTTTGTTCGGCTTTATAGCTGTTCTCATGGGTTTTAATTTTGCACATGACCTCAGTCACAATTCCATATTTAAAAGACCTTTTTGGGATAATATGGTGTTTGAGTTCATTTATACTTTGGTTGGAGCGCACCCCGAAGCTTGGAAAAAAAGACATATAAATTCGCATCATTTTGCACCAAACGTAGAAAAGTTTGATACGGATTTAGCAATCACGGGCCTGATTAGGGTCTCACCATCGGGAAACAAGAATTGGTACCATAAATACCAATACTTGTATGCCCCAATTGCTTATATGTCCTACTCCTTTTATTGGGTATTGCTAAAAGATTTTCTAGTTCTTGGCGAATTTGCTCCAGAAGGCACTTGGCAAAAAGCTCGATACTACTTAACATTTGTCGTATTAAAATCTTTTTATTTTGGCTATATTTTGGTGTTGCCGATCTATTATTCCCAACAGCCTATTTGGGTAGTATTAGTAGCATTCATTTCTATGCACATGGTTCAGTCTGTGTATACATTATTTACTTTNTTCATCACACATCATGTAGATGGGGCTAACTATCCTACTGCCGACAATGATGGAAATATTAATACGTCATGGGTAATGAATCAAATAGAAAGTTCCAACGATTTTCACCCATTTAGTAATATTGCCAATTTTATTTTTGGAGGGTTTAATAACCATGTTGCACATCATCTATTTCCCCAAATTAGTCATTATCATTACCCTAAACTAAACCGAATTCTGTACGATGCTCTTATAGAAAATAACATTACTCCAAATCAAACAACATACATAGGCGGAATTATTTCGCATTTGAGACTATTAAAAAAAAGAGGGCTATAAAAACAGTTTACGACATTATGTAAAAAGCATTAAAACGATGTCTTACATTTACTTCTGCGCAATTCAAGTGAAAACTTAAATTCTAATTGTCATATCAGCTGTTATTCTAGGGACGGCATGTCGTTTATCATCCGCTTTTTGAGAAATCATATAGCCATGAACCTTCAAATGTCACTTGGAATGCCCGTACCATAAATACACTAATCGAGAATAGGTATCCAGAGTATGGAATGGGAACGGTAAATGGATGCTGCGTAAAAGCTCAGTTCTCAATGGATGTTGTAACCGAAGATGATAAAACCATAATTGGTGACATTAAAGACTCTCATTCACAAGAACCTGCTCATTTTGCCANGGAGATCTTCTATCAAGTACACCAAACGAATACCGTGACGGCAGGATTTGATGGTAAGTTTAGCATATTCAATCTAGATAAACCATACGCAACTCGCGAACGTCAAGGTCGCATCTCATGCATTCGCGGCTGATAACCTAAACTTTCGAACATTTCTTGGATATTTAATGCGCTGGGGCCAATTTATTTGGACAACCCCTAGCTCATGTCCAACCCGAAACACTTTGTCATTACCGTCGGCGATTATCGTGATTCCCGTGGCAGATTCTTTTCGCTACGCACCCCTTTTAACCGCCCTTTAAATCGGGCCCTTCATCGCATCGGTGCGAAATGGGACAAAGAGATGAAGTGTTGGCTGCTGTTGTACAGCAAAAAGAATTGGGCCGAACTTCAATCTACGGCCGCTAATTTTGGCACCCTCGAAGTCGTATCCCGTCGTTCGCTCCCAACTACATTAATTAAAGAGCAGACCAAAGAAACTTTATCCATACTAGAGCAATATCAGAGCATGCTCTATGCCCGAGGCTACGCGCAAAATACCATCACAGCCTACGTACACTTAATGGCTCCCTTTATCGCAGAACTTTATCCTACGCTCCCGAATACTTACACCCTTGCACAAATCAATACCTATCGTGCGACTCGACTCTTTCGAAAGTCCAACAGCACCCAACGCCAATTTGTCGGCGCTCTGAAACTCCTGCTGACGCTTTATAATAACGCAATAGCACCTTCAACCCTAGTGCGCCCGCGGGCGATAAAGTCCACCCCCAAGATCATTGCCGTCAATCAAGTTCTGACCATGATCGCTAAAACACGCAACCTAAAACATCGCTTGATCATATCATTACTTTACTCTTGTGGACTGCGAAGGGGAGAGATTATATCCCTAAAATGTACTGACCTGAATATCGAGCGCACTACCATTCATATACGTCAAGGTAAATGGGGTAAAGACCGCATGCTTCCGCTTCCTCAATCACTCCTTCCACTACTGAGAGAATACGTTCATTTCTTTCAGCCAAAAACCTACCTCTTCGAAGGTCAAACCACCCCGAAATACAGCGCTACTTCTATCGCAAACATCGTTGCTCGCGCGGCTAAAAACGCCGGTATATCACAACATATTACCCCGCATATGCTACGTCACAGCTACGCTACGCATCTTTTAGAAAAAGGAGTAGACTTGCGCTACATTCAAGAGTTACTGGGCCACAGCAACATCGACACAACTACAGTATATACTCACGTTGCGAAAAACACAACGCTTTCCATCGAAAGTCCGCTAGATAGGGCGGTTCGGGACCAATTAGCTCAAAAACTCGACTTAAGCGAAAATGAAAATGAATTACCTCCGTAGAAACGGTTTAATTAATATCTTAACGGAAACTAATAAAACACAAATCCAACTTCTTCTGCACTCATAACAACCCGGAAAAAGAACAATAAACCTGTACAAATTCTATTTCACTGGTGGACCTTCTTTATAAAGGGCATAAACAGGAGCATAAAAGAAGTTNGCNTGCAATTCAAAAAAAATAGTCTACATAGAATATAAATGGAGACTTTGATAACCATAATAAGATTCCTTCTATTATTTGGACTCATTGCAGTTGCAGCGTTACTGTTTGCTGGAATTAAAAAATGGTATAAAC
>NYXD01000073.1 GCA_002685435.1 Cryomorphaceae bacterium
AAGGTGTACCAAGGATTTTCTAAGGGAGTAAGTAAGATAAATCCATTCCCAGCCATTCCAGTGCAGCGCCATGCATTAGCTTTCCTTTACGCTCCTCGCTCCACGGCATTCCGTTGATGAGTTTACCGGGTTGTAATTCGCCTAGCGGGAAAGGATAATCGGTCCCTAATGCGACTCTATTTTCTCCCACCAAACCCACTATATATTCGAGCATCTGGGGATCATGCACTAACGAATCGAGCCAAAATTTACCCATGTACTCTTTTGGGGCAATGGGGTTATCTACGGCGCAAAGGTCTGGGCGCACGTCAAATCCGTGTTGTACACGAGCGAGCGTTGCAGGGAACGATCCACCGCCGTGCGCAAAAGCAACACGCAGCTTTGGAAGGCGCTCAAAAACGCCACCGAAAATCATCGAACAAATGGCCAGCGAACTTTCAGCCGGCATTCCAACCAACCAGGGCAACCAATACTTTGTCATTTTCTCCTTTGCCATCATATCCCACGGGTGAACGAAAATGGCCATATCTAAATCTTGACACGCCTCAAAAATGGGGAATAACTCTGGTGCGTCGAGATTCCAGTCGTTGATGTGTGTTCCGATCTGAATTCCTTTTAGCCCGATCTCTTTACACCGACGCAGTTCTTTAATGGCAAGGTCTGGTGCTTGCATCGGCAAGGTCCCTAGACCAACGAATCGGGTGGGGTAACGGTTGCATATTTCCGCAATGTGGTCGTTTAAAAATTGGGCTACTTCAAGCGTGTCTTGCGGCTTCGCCCAATAACTAAACATCACGGGAACTGTAGACAATACCTGCACATCCACATGGTGGTGACCGCATTCTTTCATGCGAGCCTCCGGGCTCCAACAATTGTCCTCAACCTCGCGAAAAAACTCGCCATCTTTCATCATTCGAGCGCTGCAGCTCTTGTGATGATCGAGCGTTATAAATCCTCCATAACCGAACTTCTCCCTAAAATTCGGGATGTGCTCGGGTAGAATGTGTGTATGGATATCAACCGTAAAATTTCTTGATGTAATCTGACACATACCCTAAACGAATCTGGGATCAACCTCCATCACCTGCCCACAATCCTTGCAGGTACGGTTAGATTCGTTACCATAATAGTTCCGGAAATGCGGAAGAAAGTCTTTCTCAACATCTTTCAACTCGAAAAAGGTTTCGTGTAATTTACCGTTGCAATCATCACAAAACCACATTAGACCATCCGTGAATCCACGACCCTCGCGAATGCGCTCAATCACAAGACCGATACTGCCTTCGTGACGAATGGGACTGTGCGGCGTTTTCGCCGGGACGGTCATCATGTCGCCGGGACCCAAATGCAGTTCATGCGCCTGACCATTGACTTGTACTTTAACCGTGATATTGCCTTCTAGCTGGTAGAAAAACTCTTCCGTTTCATTGTAATGGTAATCTTTTCGAGCATTTGGCCCTGCTACAACCATAACGATGTAGTCGTCCGATTCTGGGGTTAAATTCTTATTCGCCACCGGGGGCTTAAGAAGGTCTCTGTTTTCATCCAGCCACTGCTGAAAATTGAAGGGTTTTGGTACAGCCATTTGAGTTTACTTTGGGACTTCAATTTATGAAATTCAAAACCGATTTCATCCTGCCTCACCCTTCCTTCTATTCGTACGGACAGATCACAGCTATGGATTTACAGAATTACATTGGAGGAAAGTTCCTTGAACCCCTTCACAAACAATACCTTACTAATACTAATCCTGCTACGGGAGAAGCCTATGGACGCATACCCAGGTCCAGCGAAAAAGATGTAAAGCTCGCCACCGAAGCTGCACGCGAAGCATTTCCTCACTGGAGCGCGCTACCTGCAGCGGAGCGAAGTGCGTGGATGTTAAAGGTCGCGAATGAGATTGAACGACGCTTGCCGGAATTGGCTCTTGCAGAATCTATCGATAATGGAAAACCGCTTTCGCTAGCCACTGCTGTGGATATTCCTCGCGCTCGGGATAATTTTAAATTTTATGCTACTGCAATCTTACACGATGCGTATGAAACTCACGATATGGGAACGCATGGGTTTAACTATACGCTGCGTCAACCCGTGGGTGTCGCCGGATGTATTTCGCCGTGGAATTTACCGCTCTATTTATTTACGTGGAAAATTGCCCCAGCCCTTGCAGCCGGTAATACGGTGGTTGCAAAACCGTCGGAAGTCACCCCTGCAACAGCTTTTTTATTGTGTCAGATTTTAGACGATATCGACTTTCCTCCTGGTGTTCTAAACATTGTACATGGATTAGGCGCGGAGGTTGGAGCAGCCATTGTTGCCCATCAAGACATTCCCATCATTTCCTTTACGGGAGGTACACAAACCGGTAAAGCCATTAGTGCCGTTGCCGCACCAATGTTTAAAAAACTAAGCCTTGAGTTGGGCGGTAAAAATGCCAACATCATTTTCGAAGATTGTGATTTCGAAGAAGCCGTTAAAACCAGTGTTCGCGCGGCATTCGCTAACCAGGGTCAGATCTGTCTTTGCGGATCGCGGATCTATATACAGCGCGGCATCTACGATAAATTCAAAGAAGCCTTTGTCGCTCGTGTTAAGGGCCTCACTGTTGGTGATCCACTCGAAGAAAGTACCAGAACGGGGGCGGTTGTGAGCAAAGCCCATTTTGAAAAAGTCCTTTCGCACATAGCCGTCGCTGAAGAAGAAGGCGGCACGCTACTCACCGGTGGCAACCCAGTCAAATTAGAGGGTCGTTGCAAAAACGGCTACTTCATAGAACCGACCGTTTTCGAAAATCTCGACGCTACATGCCGCACCAATCAAGAAGAAATCTTTGGTCCTGTAGTTACCCTCACGCCTTTTGATACAGAAGAGGAGGCACTTGCTCTTGGCAACAGCACGGCATACGGTTTGGCAGCCACGGTTTGGACAACCAACCTTCAAGTGGCTCACCGAATGGCTGCTCGTCTCCACGCCGGTATCATTTGGGTAAATTGCTGGCTGCTACGCGATCTTCGCACACCCTTTGGCGGCGTTAAGCAAAGTGGTGTAGGCCGCGAAGGTGGTTTTGAAGCACTGCGATTTTTTACTGAACCTAAAAATATTTGCATCAAATTATGATTCCACATAACCAGTGGGCAAAAGCCCTTCACCAAAGTGCGCGTGCACAACAACCCCGCAATCAATTCTCTACTCAACATACCTACACGCTCGACGACGCATATAGGATTCAGCATGCCCTTATTCAGGAGCGTATTGGTGAGGGGCATACGGTCGTCGGTGTAAAAATGGGATTTACTTCAGTTGCAAAAATGAAGCAAATGGGGGTCGAAGATATGATTATTGGCCAATTAACGGATGATATGCAAATTACCAGTAAAACGCCTTTAGTACGTTCACAATGCATCCACCCTCGCGCAGAACCTGAAATCGCTTTTCGCCTTTCACAAGACATTACCNCCCCACTAAGCGTTGAANNCGTTTTAACTTTCGTAGACGGTGTTGCTTCGGCCATTGAAGTCATCGATTCACGTTACGAAAACTTCAAATTTTCCCTAGAAGACGTAGTCGCGGATAATTGCAGCTCCAGCGGATTCGCACTAGGTCCTTGGTGTGAAGTCCCGTTAGGTCTTAACGGTTTAGACATGGTCCAGTCTTTTGATAATAGGATAGTGGCAGAAGGAACAAGCGATGCAATCCTAGACAACCCATTTGAAGCACTCGCAGCAGCAACACGTTTAGCACACCAATACGGTTTACCATTGAAAAAAGGCATGATCGTTTTAGCCGGTGCCGCTACAGCCGCTCATTTTATAGATGCATCCGAAAATGTGGAAGTTACAGTCGATGGGCTAGGATCAGCACACTTCGAGGTGGTGTAAAAAGAAACGAGCCACACCGGGGTACGGAGTGGCTCGCTGAACAAAACCATGTCGCATCTTAATGAATTACTCGCTTACACTCAATTGCGATGCGAATAAATACATTACAAAAGCTGTGCCAAAATTTCTATCAACTGGATTAAAGTTTAGCTGAAAGGCTTAACAACAACTGTGAACGGTTATAGCTTAATGGAATCCCGTTCCAATCGCCAGTATGATTTTTGAAGTTACTGTAGTACACTAAATCTATNCCTAATTTCCAAAGATCCACCCCGAGACCCACATTATACCCGGCTGATGAANGCTCGAATGTAGATGTGAATGCATTGTCTGCGAGATAGTGTTGATAGTGCACTCCCCCCTCTGCACGTGCGAACTTTAATAAACGTAATCCCGCACTGGTCTCAAGTTGTATGAGGTTATGATCAAAACTTTCATACATCAAAACACCTCCGTTAGTGCCCGAGAGGAACTTTGAATTCTTAACATACAANGCACTGGCTCCGATGTAAAATTGGTCCCCGATAAACTGACGACCGAAAAATCCTAAATGGTACCCATCATCAGTTGCAGCGCCTTCAAAAATGGATTGCGTTGTTGACACTGCCTCATTCAGCCCAATACCCGCCATGTCAAAATTCAATCCCGTACGTAAGCCCCATCGACTTTGAGCGTNAGTGCTCATCACNANNAATNTNAGAGTNAGNGNTAATAGATNNNTTNTTTTCATCANNANATCATTTGAGTCNTAGAATTACAGCAATCGTGCCAAAGCACTTTCCAGTCGGGGATTCAAAACATACAATACTTGCCGTTTATCTTCTTTCGAGCGCTCACGAAGCAATACCTCTTGACCTAGCTGCCTGATCGCTGTAGCATTCAACTGCTTGATAAATTCACTTCTTTTTCTTCTCTGCACTTCCCAAGAAACCTCATGTAAGCCTAAAAGATCATTGAAGTCCTCTGTACTTAATACCGCATTCGAACTACGCTCTAAGACCTCCCATTGTATCGTGTCGAAAATCGCACTCCGACTTCTTAAATAGCGTCTTCGTATAATTATTGTCGCCAATACTCCTAAAAGCGTAAACAACCCGAACGATACAAAAAGTAAAGTTTGAAAACCATCATTATCTTCGATGTATAGCGGCTGAATAGTTTTAGACGCAGGCACACGGGACTCAATATATTCGAAGTAATAGCCTAATTCTAATTTATCGGAATACTTTGGAATTAATAAGCCGTCTCCAACATCATAAGCGTTTGCAAATCCTAGAGGGGCCATGTTCGATGAAATATTTGCGCCGTTCTTCATCGTCACGTCTGCAACTTCATTCCCAGCGGGATAAAGCCAAAAGGTTTTTGTTAATGTCATCAACATGAACGTACTGTCAGATAACGAATGAACCATGTAACGTGTCTCTCCATTAAACTCTTCATTAACTCGACCATAATTCTTCCATGTCCGCTTCCCGAATTGGAATCCATATACGTTTCCTGTAAATAATATGAAGAGTATATCGTTCGCCCTGTCATAATTCGCGATCTGAAATCGCCTTGAGTCAAGGTCAGGCATCGTTAAAGGAAAAGGCGCTCTAGTGTATAAGCTCCACTCCTTACGCACATCGCTGAAATACGTCATGATATTATTTTGCATCCAAAACCCGTAACCACCAAATGAATATATCGTGTCTTTTCGAACGAATTGATAACTGTCAAAATTATACCCATGATGGTACGTCTCATCAACTCTCGTTACTACGCCTGCAACGGTGTCCAATTGAAAAACCTTTCCAGTTCCTGGAAAGACCGCTTTTAAACCGCCTTGCGTTGAGAACAAGTGACCGTTTATGTGTAGTTCGTTCTGATACATCTCGTAAGCAAGCGTATATTGCGGTAGCGTATCTATGTGATTCTCGTAAAACACAATATTTTCACCCGTAACAACCGAGACTCTTTGTATGGCATTCGCTCCTGCCATTTTCCAAGAAACATAACCATTTGAATACGCTGTTTTACAGCAGGTTAGACTTACTAAAAGGGCAGTTATAATTCTAAATGAAATGCGTTTTATATACATGTTACACATACGTTTAAACACAAATATAAGATAGAACTTCGAGTTTCAACGCATATTTGTCTCAACCAATAAATCAAGGCGACTTATTACCACTTCAAAGAAGCCGAACCAATAAACCTATAGTAACCCGATCCATTGACTGGATCGGGTTTTTTTTTGCCTATAGATTCCAGTTTTTGAATCATCACCAAAAAAATCCATTACCCTAAAATTTACAGGGTAGTCTGTCAAAATTATGCTGTATTATACACACATACCCCTACATTTAAGGGGTTCTAATTCGATTTAAGATATCTTTTTATCATTTTATCTGATTTTTTAGAGGTGTATTGAATAAACAACATAGTTTTGCGTCAGATAACCTTCAGAATGAAAAAAATAGACGCAATTATTAGGAAATCGAAATTTCACGAGGTCCGTCAGGCACTACATACTGTTAACGTGTATTTCTTC
>NYXD01000074.1 GCA_002685435.1 Cryomorphaceae bacterium
ATACATTAAAACATTTTAAACTACGAAACACGAAGATTCGTGTCGCAGTTTTAGAGGCTTTAACGGAGTCTTCTGGAGCAGTTTCATACGGTTCTCTTCAAAGAATGTTGAGTCAATATGATCGTACAACCCTCTATCGTACCCTTTTAATTTTTAATGAGAAAGGCTTAATACACAAGGCCTATGAGGAAAACGGAGATTCCTATTATGCACGTTGTTTTGGTTGTTCTGTGAGCGCGCATAGCCATGAACACCTTCATCTAAAATGCTCTTCTTGCGGCGGCGTTGAGTGTGTGGAAATTTCAGATCAATTAAAATCTAGTCTTTCGCAGCTTCCCTTTCAAGAAATAAATATTTCAGCAAAAGGCGCATGTAGTGCGTGTGTGAGCGCGTGAGGTTTTAAAAGACTAAGTGTCTGATCGTTTCTCCGTTATTCATGAGTTGCTTAAGCGAATCAATGCCTATCTGCACATGACGTTCGTCGTGAAGTTTTGAATTGACTGCGTCTTTTTCCATGGTTTTTACTCCATCAGGAATCATGGGCTGATCCGTTACAAGCAAAAGCGCTCCTGTTGGTATTTTATTGTGGAACCCGACCGTAAATAAGGTTGCCGTCTCCATGTCTATAGCGTATGCTCGAACCTTTTTAAGGTACTTTTTGAATTTACTGTCAAACTCCCAAACTCTTCGGTTTGTTGTGTATACAGTCCCGGTCCAATAATTAATATTATTATCACGAATGGTAGTACTTACGGCCTTTTGAAGCGCGAACGATGGCATTGCAGGGACCTCTGGAGGAAAATAGTCGTTCGATGTTCCTTCTCCTCGAATCGCACCAATGGGGAGGATTAGATCACCAATATTGTTTCTTTTCTTGAGTCCGCCGCACTTGCCTAAAAATAATACCGATTTGGTTTCTATAGCACTAAGTAGGTCCATTACTGTAGCCGCATTTGGCGAACCCATACCGAAATTTATTATGGTTATGCCTTCATGAGTGGCGCTAGTCATACTTTTTCCTCTTCCCAGAATTTCAGCGCCTGTCAGAGCGGCGAAAATATCAACGTAGTGCTGGAAGTTTGTAAGTAGAATGTAGGCTCCAAATTCGTCTAAAGGAACACCTGTGTAGCGTACGAGCCAATTGGTTACAATCTCTTCTTTTGTTTTCATATCGAAATAGGTTTAGAAGAGGAATGTCTCAAGGGTATGAGGACCTTCCCCTTGAAAGCTAAAGGTACGGTTTTTGTACTTTTAAGAATCAAATCCAACATTCTAATGAGAAATTTAAGTTTTATCCTGGGCTTTGTTTTAAGTGCTAATATTCTTTGTGCGCAGTCGAAGACGGTTGTTTTGCAAATTGAACACAGGGTAGGAACAGATACGAGCACCTTCGGTATAGAGGGCATCAACAATCTAGGTAACCCATTTAAGCTGAATCGAATACAATATTACCTGGATGAGATAATTCTCATTCATGACGGTGGTTCTATAGATACTGCCGAGGCCCTCACTTTAGTTGATGGATTGAGTGTGACCAGTATTAATTTAGGAATGTTTTCAATTGACTCCCTAGAAAGTATTCGCTTTGCAGTCGGTGTAAATGCGTCATTAAACCATCTAGATCCCACAATTTACAATACAAGTCATCCGTTAGCTCCAAAAAGTCCCTCTATGCATTGGGGGTGGACAGCAGGATACCGCTTTATTGCTGCAGAGGGTTTAGGCGGTAGCACTTTCAGTCAGATCTTTGAATTTCACGGTCTAGGTGATGGAAATTATGCTCAATTGACGTTACCTACCTCAGGAGCGCTCATAGGCTCGGACAGCCTGCTGATTTCGATTACGGCTGATTACAATAAACTTTTTAGAGGTATCAATTTAGGTTCCGGTCCTATAAGTCACGGGGAGACAGGGGGAGCTGCACAAACGCTGCATAACATGAACAACTATGTATTCACGTCTAGCGAAGGCAATTCAGCTATGGGTATTACTGAAAAGGTTTCGGCTGTACGCTTTTACCCCAATCCTTCGAATGGTAATTTCACTGTTGAATCATCAAAAGGCGGCAGCTACGAGATTATTGACCTTTTAGGACGAAAAATAATTGAAGGGAATTTAAGTGAAGGTTTGAATGAGATAAACTTGACTACCAAAGGAATGTTTTTGTTACGTATGCACCTTTTAGATTGCACAACGACAGTAAAAAAGATTCATGTTCGATAGAGGTAATAACAATCATGGTGCGGTTAGTATTCTCATAGCACTTTTGATAGTTTCATGTGTCCCTGATGATGCAGTCTTTGAAGGACTAAATACAACCTACCCGGTTTTAGAGTATCCCGCAGATAATCCCATCAATCCGGCCGCGGCAACCTTGGGGGAACGACTATTTTTTGATCCTATATTGAGTTTAGATTCTAGCATAAGCTGCGGTTCTTGTCACAAGCAGGAACTGGGTTTTGCCACAAACGATAGAGTTACACCAGGTGTAGGTGGAGTATTAGGCAAGCGCAACAGTCCATCTCTTCTAAACGTTGGTTTTCAGCCCTACTTCATGCGTGAAGGCGGGGTCCCGTCTCTGGAGATGCAAGTCTTAGTTCCATTAGGTGATGCGACCGAAATGGCACATAATGTGGTTGACGCTGTTCGACGTTTGAATCGAAATACAAGCTATAGAAACGAATTTCTCACGGTCTATGGCGATACTGCCTCACCTTATTTATTGGTTCGAGCACTAGCAAATTTCGAACGTACCCTCGTCGACTTTTCTTCCCCATTTGATCACTTTATTCAAGGTGATGCTACAGCATTAAGTGGCAAGGCAATCAAAGGAGGTAAATTATTTTACGGTAAAGCAGCATGCATTCAGTGCCATTCAGGTGTTTTACTGACTGACTTCAGTTTCGCGAATAATGGAACCGCTATAGTGGATTCAAGTGACTACGGCCGAGAATTATTGACAAATGAAAGCGACGATAGATACGTATTTAAAACCCCGTCACTTCGTTCAGTGCAAGCCACAGCCCCTTATATGCACGATGGTTCTATAGCTTCACTTACCGACGTTGTAGAGCAATACAATGCAGGAGGTATGAATCATGGTTTTACAGATTCTAGAATTGAACCATTGGATTTATCCGCTACAGAGAAAGAGCAATTGGTTGCATTTTTGGAGTCACTTTAATTGCGTTATTTAGGTAGCGTAAAGCTGAAAGGCAATAGGCCCTGAACGCCGGTGAATGCCAAGGCCTTGTTCGTCTTATTGAGTAAGATCAATTCAAAAGGCTTCGTTTGTCTCAATTCTGTTTCATGAAGTACCTGTCTACATGAGCCACAGGGGGCTGCAGGCTCGCGCTCAGATTCACCAGTCATGATGTAAACGGTCTTGATAGCTTCATGTGGATGGGCAGCTTTCGCTGCTAGAACCGCTACACGTTCTGCGCATAGACCAGAAGGGAAGGCAGCATTCTCCTGATTCGTACCCACAATCATTTCACCTGATTCCAATACTACAACGCTTGATACTGGATAATTAGAGTAGGGAGCATGAGCAGTATTTAAAAGTGATTCGAGTCGCTCTGTAATCTCTTTTGAAAGGACCGAAGTTTCGCGCCAATTTTCATAGGTTTTGTATCGAAAGGTTATTTGATGCTCCATGTAAAGGTGTTTTAGGTCTCTTACAAGTTACTTTTTATTCAATAGTTTGAACTCGTGTATTACTCAAAAATAAAAGGGCACCCCATGGGGTGCCCTTTTTATAGATTTGTTTTACTTCTTATTCAAAGCTGTAAGTAGTTCCGTAACGCAGCATTTGACCTAGAAAATCCATAGGATATTCAACGGCAATATCTACGATACTATCCCCTTCGAAAACGGGTACCATCTCAGGGTTTACAAACCCACTATAAGGCGCCAAGTTTAAAGGCTCTGAGCGTCTTAAAACTTCCGCATGAAGCTCTTGGTCCACTTTCACACCATAGGTCTCGACTAGATTTCTACCGGCTTCGAAGTCACCTTCGCTTTTAATACGCTGAATTTCGCGAAACAATTCACCGAAGTATCCACGCAACTTCTCATAGTCGTTCACAACGAAGTAGGTTTTGCCATCGATCACCTTGCGTTCGACTACATTCTCCTCACCTCCGCGTTCGAAGGCCCAGGAGGCAACTAATTGTCGATTACGCATGTGGTCTTCCTCGATGTCATCGCCAGGTAGAATACGACGCAATTGGAGCATCATTCCATTGGACATGTAGTTATCGTATTCTGCATAGCCTGGCTCTTTGTTTTCCATTAAACCAATCTCCTGCATTTTGTCGTCCAGTATGAAATAGAGCGCAACGAGATCCGCTCGCGCTTCTTCTAGGGTTGAGCTGTAATTTTTCATGGTCTGTTTTGGAGTGCCTACTCCTGGGTTGATTTTTCCAGAAGCATGTCCTACAACCTCATGCAGTGCAGTATGCATCTTAGAGCCCAATTCTCCATACTTTTCTGCACGCTCGTTGTGCATAGTAGAAAAACCAAATTCTTGAGCCATTCCTTTGCCAGCGCTTGAATGGTATGCGTCTTCAATATTACCTAACGATACGGATTTTGAGCCGTGCTCAACACGTATCCAGTTGGCATTAGGAAGGTTCACACCAATAGGCGTGGAGGGAGAGGCATCACCGGCTTCACCGGCTACGGTAACGATTTTATAGCTTACGCCCACTACACTTTCCTTCTTGTGCTCATCCATAATAGGACTGTGATCCTCAAACCATTGCACGTTATCTGCGACCACAGCCATACGTTCGCTTGCATCAAAGTCTTTAACTTGAACGACCGTTTCGTAAGAGCCGCGGTATCCCATTGGGTCATTGTATACTTCTACGAAGCCATTGATGTAATCTACATCACCGCCGGTTGTTTTGACCCAAGCAATATTGTAGTCATCCCACTTTGTGAGATCCCCGGTCTCGTAGTATTCGATCAAAAGTTCCAATGCGGCTGCTTGGTCTTCATTCTCCGCAACGTCCTTTGCCTTTTCTAGGTGACCAATTATTTCTTTAATACTATTGGCGTAACGTCCACGTGCACTAAATACTTCCTCGTAGATCTCGCCATTTTCATCACGCGATAGACGGCTATTTAGTCCGTGACTTACTGGACGATCCGGGTCTGCATCTACTTTCGTAGCATAAAAAGCCTCTGCTTCAGCTTGTGTGATGTCCGGGGCATAAAAATTAACTGCAGAAGCCAGTAATAGATCTACGCCATCAGCTCGATTCACTTTCTTCGCATCAAATTCGGGATCGAAAATAGCGCGTTGTGATTCTTCAGAAAGTGTAATCTCAAGAGCGTCTAATACAGAAAGGAACCATTCTTGGTCAAAATCGGCTGCAAATTTCTTGTTGCTGTAATGGTGGTGAATACCATTGGCGAAGAATACCCGTTTTGCATAAACCTCAAAATCCGCATATTGCTGACTTTCGTGATCTACATTTACATCGCTTGAAAGGATCGCCTCGAGCGCTTTTCGTATTTCTAAATTATGGCGGTAATTACAATCCCACATAATGTCACGTCCCGCCAATCCTGCTTGAGAAAGATGATAGGCATAAACGCGTTGTTGCGGTTTGAGATCGTCCCAGGAAGGGATTTGGTAACGCAATACTTTAATATCTGCAAAGCGGTCTACTTGCCACTGAAAGTCATTGTGTGCAGTTTCGGTGTGCATTTCTTCTTTTGAGTTACAGGAGCTTAAGACTAGTGCAGCCGCAGCTCCTAGGAATACAATTTTTTTCATCTGAATTTGGGTAATTAGACCTGTAAGATACTACAGAAAAGTACCTAATGCCATAGTCGATAGCCGCCAAGAAAAAGCCGGCTTAAAAAAGCCGGCTACTAAGTTTATTGTATNACTAATCGGGTTGTGCCTTGCAGTTTTCCGGTAGTATCGAAACAACGAAGAATGTATGTGCCCTGTGGGATTTTGCTGACGTCCCACCGACCACTCGCATGGGTTTGACTAAGCTCCCATTGTTGACCGAGATTATTGTAGAGGTAAACCTTGAATGGTGCGGGAGTAATAGTCACTCCGTCTAGGGCAGGATTGGGATAAGTAAGGTAGTGGGTCTTTTCTTCATGTAATCCTATACCGGATGAGACTTGGAATATTATGGATAAGTCTTGGGCTAAAAACCCATCCGTAAGTCGTAAAGCTAGAATGTATGGAGTACTTCTAGCTTGAGCGGAGCTTGGCGCCCAAAGTATATTTCCCGCTATAGTGTCGTTTAATCCTGATCCAGTACTTGTCCATTGAGCAGGATTAGGAGCTGTGAAAAAAGGCTCACCAAAGGCATCAGCATATAAGGTATTACCGTTNGGCGAATAGCCGGAAACAGATAATGAAAAGGATGAATTTTGAATCAAGTTTACATATACATTACCTAAGCTATCTACGGGTAAATTACCTGCATTCCATATAGGACTCGTTACACTGGTTTGAACAACAATAAATTGCATATCCCTTCGTATCTCACCTATTTTCTGACCATTTCTAAATTCTTCTACTAACACTGAGGTGACAAAATTCCCTAACATTGTTGCAGTCCAAGTGATCGTTCCAGTGATTGGATTAATGGTCATAGGATTAGCGACTGTACCGGGCGGCAAAGTATAGCCAGGGCAGGCAGTATTGAGCGATTCGAGGGGCTGGGATAAGCTCCAAAACAGCGAATCTCCATCAGGATCAAATGGCAGGGGATTGTATTGCCACGGTGTATTTGAAGGCAAAAATATTGATGCTGGAACAAGGAACCATGGCGTGGAATTGGAAGTACTGTCAAATACTGTAACACTCGTTTGCAGGAACATGCTTTGACTTAACGGTGTCGAAATGTTTTGTATTGCTCCGTTCCTACAGCAATTACTCCATCCTATTGTATAAGTGCCACTATTTAAGAAAGTTACCGTATCAATAAAGAAGTAAACTTCAACTCCATAAGGATACATGGGTAACGTATTTCCACTTAATACAGAATCATAAGGAGTGGTTAAGGTAGCTACGTTTGTTCCAGCCGAATCGGTAATGTCAAATTGTGCTGTGGTTTGCATAGGAATACCAGCAGTATCTCTATAAACGGTCATTACAATTTGATACTGCGATCCACTAATTTGTTGCGCGACGATTTCTCCTCCCATTAGGTGGGTAGCTTTACCACTGATAGTGCATAAAAGCGTTAAAAGCAGCGTTAAGAATGTGGACTTTTTCATAGAAATGAGATATTTTGAGCAGTCTTAAGTTACAATTAATGACGGAGACGGTGTAATTACAACTTTTCTTCTACACCGTTTGGAAAGGTTTCGATATAGAGTTGTTCTATTTTTTCACGTGCCCAAGGCGTTTTACGTAAGAATTTCAGGGAGGATTTNAGGGAAGGATCGAACGTAAAGCAACGTACAGGAACCCTTATCGCTAATTGTTCCCAGCCATAAAATGCAATCAGAGCTTCTACCATATGTAGCAGCTTTACACCGTGTAGAGNATTATTTAACTGACTCATCATTCAGACTTTGAAACGTCCAAGCAACGAATTGACTGGACTTATTGCCGTGCGTCATTTCGATAACTTTTAAATCCGTTGGGTTCCCTTTGCGAATGAATCGCTTAAAGGTGCGTACATGTTCTTTTTTTGAAACCAAGCAGGTGAACCAATGAATTTGCGAGCCATATTGGGCACTCTCCAGCGCAAGTTTTTTTAAGAATGCCTCTTCTCCGCCTTTATACCAAAGCTCATTTGCACTACCGCCAAAGTTATGATGCGTCTTTTCCTTTCCGTGTAAGTTTTTGTTTTTACGCGCATTTGCGGCCAACGCCTCACTCTTATTCTTGTAAAAGGGNGGATTGCAAACTAAGAGGTCAAATTGTTCCTTTTTTTCAATAATGCCTGGAAGAATATTACTCTTAAATTCTTGCCGTCTGATTTTTGTGCCGAGCATGCTTGCATTCATTCGAATCAGTCCCTTCGCATAAGAGATAGCCTCTTTGTCTACCTCAGATCCAACGCATTCCCAGTTGAATGCAGCTGTTCCTAAAAGTGGATAGATAAGTGATGCACCTGTGCCGATATCGAGCATTCGTACTCTTCTTCCTTCCAACTTAGGCAGTAAATCGTTCGCATGAAGTAAATAGTCGAATCGCCCAGGGACAGCAGGGCAGAGGTGTCCTTCTTTTAAGGTCCAATTCACGTTAAATCGCCACTTTAACAGCGCTTTATTTAACACATATACCGCCTCGGGATCNCTNAAATCTATACTCTTTCNNGCAAACTTNCCTGGTATNANGAATGCNNNNANTTCAGGAACGGCATTTACCANAAGNGNAAATTTATAATTTGAATCAAAGGGGTTNTTTACGTGCACGTGCTCTGNTNCTTTANAGNANGCAAGGTAGTAAAGNCTNNNATTAGAAAGCATTGCCCGACCAATTACCTTTTGCACGTTATTGACAATAAATAAAGCGGCAATCAGTGCTGATTTATTTCAGTCGTATTGTCGATGGATTTTGAGAAGCCAATACCATTGATGGTTATAATGGCAATAAAATTCAATAAGAAAACTATGATGAACCAACCTAAGTTTTCAATTTGTATCAGTGTTTGATATGCGAGAACGTAAATCAAAATCCCAATAATTAATTTTGTTTTAGAGGTGTTGGTTTTTAACGGTAAGACTGAAGGAACCTCCGATGATTGATGTTCCGGGCCGACGAAAAGTAAACGAATTCCATCTTTGAACCCCATAGCTTTAAAATTGGCTAGGAGTTTCTTGAAAAAAAACATTTGCAAGTTGATAAAATCTCTATGTGGCAGAGCAGCAGTTAGCCCATATTTTACGGGTTCGACTAACGGTTGGTATGTTCTGAACAATTTATCCCAAAGTATAAATACCCCTCCAAAGTTCTTATCTAAATACAATTTATTGGAGCCATGATGTACCTGATGATGCGCTGGCATTACAAAAACTTTTTCTAGGTANGGAATGGTATTGATAAACTGAGTATGCAGGTAATATTGATAAAATGCATTTAAATAACTACTAAGAATTACATATTCTACAGGTAAGCCGAAAACGACTAAGGAGCAATACATAAAACTTCTTAGGATAAACCCTAATGGGCTCAGTGCGAAATTTACACTTAGATTGAATTCCTCACTATGGTGGTGTACGAGATGAATACCCCACATAAGCGATATTCTATGCCCTGCAATATGAAATATATACCATATGAGGTCTAAAGCGATGAAAGTTATGGCTAGTACCCACCATGTTTTTGGAAGTGTTTCAAAGAAGGCAAAATTCAGTGTTTTATGCAGTAAAAGGATGGATTTCTCTGTTAAGTAGAGTCCTAATAAGCGTTCAACAAATCCTAAAGAAATGTTTAAAGCAGTCTGCTCAAGCGTGATTTTCATCTTATTCTTTCTTAGAAAGTAGACTTCTAAAAAAAATAAAAGTAACCCTAGAGGAACTAAAAAAGGAATGAATGCTGCACTCATGAGTTTAAACTGATTATTTGTAATCAAAGTAGCTTACGACCTGCGTTAAAATAGAAGTAAGGAATTCTCATTTTATGAGTAAACGCGACGATTTTTCCAGTGTATTATTAATTAGGTCATCAAGGTTGACGTTTTCTGAAACACAAGGAAACCTATTTCCTTCACAAGCATGGTGAGAGAGAAATCAGTCTTAACGATAACATAGATAGCCTAGGAGCAAAAAAAAGTATGTTGGGGGATACCGCACTTTTTATTGTTTTATATTTCCGATTCTTAAAAAGATCGATTATGTATAAATTTCTAAAAACAGCTGGGATCGTTGCAGTTTCAGTTTTGATGATTACCAGCTGCTCAGGCCCTGGGGAAGTCCATGAATACGCGGTAAATGATCTGGAGTTTAGCCTCGAGGGTCCCTTATTTGCAGGTCCAAACGGTGCACAAACTGAGATTTCAATTGATTTAGCTGATGTTCTAGGTGAAGCCTTTGAAGAGGGAATGAGAATCAGCGATGCGCGTTTGAAAACAGCTACGGTATTTCCTCATGACAGTTTAGGTTTTGCTCAAATCAATGCCTTTGTAGTAGCCTTCGCTAGCGATAATGAGGATGTATCAATGCAAGAGGCAGCGGTCAAAAATCCATTAGAGGAGGGAGCCGCTGAAGCAATATTAGATGTAGCTCCTGAGGCCGAACTCGGTGAAATCATGGAGGACGGTAAAGTATATGTTGTTTTAGATGCTGATCTCGCCGAAGATTACTGGGACGGCAACCGNGACTTTAAATTGAATTTTACACTTGAATTAACTATAAAATAGAAGACCATGCTTCGTAAATTAACATTCTTGGCAGTTTCAGCTGTCATAGCCTTTGGAACATTAAGTTTCGATCTACAACAAGAATCAGAGAATCCTGGTGATAGNCTCGTAGGTATTTGGGAACCATCGAANGGCCGCTCACGCATTAAAGTCGACAGAATNGGTAATAAATACTATGGTCGAGTGGTATGGCTCATTGAGNCTAACGACGCTGANGGTAATCCTAGNACGGATATCAACAATCCTAATCCAGATCTACGTAATGTCCCNTTAAGAGGCTTCCGTATGTGTAAGGATTTTGTTTATCAAGGTGATGATACTTGGTCAGAAGGAACGCTATANGATCCNAATAATGGNTCTACATACAGTGGTACCATTAAGATGCGCGATGACAATACTTTAGACATGCGCGGTTACATTGGAGTTGAGGCTATTGGCCGTACGGATGTATGGAAGCGTTTAAAAATGCCTTCAAAAAAGAAAAAGTAAACCATGTTGCGTAATCTTTTGAAGATAACGACGGCGGCAATCGTCCTTACTTCAACCCCAATTTTTGCTCAGACGGAGACTGAATCAACAGATTCTTATGACGATATTGATTGGAGTTTATATGATGACCTTGGCTTTGGGGATGAAAGCATTAAGCGTTATGCTAATGCTAAGATCGAAGGACTTTCTCCCGCAAAGCTTATTTCTTTTGGGTATGATTTCCAAGGTCCATACACCATTGAGGCTGGGGATGTGACTCTAGCTGACGGTACAACCATGTTAGGTAGCGAGGCGCTACAGGTGAACTCAACAGCGGGTATTCGCGCGGGTTTCAACCTACCTGTAGTCAGCCAGACAAATCTTGTATGGCAGATGGGCGCCAATTATTGGAACACTTCCTATAATTATGCTGAAGGGCCAACTTCTTCAGACAACGCATTGCACCAAACGCTTTCAGAGCACGGTCTTCGCACTTCTGGTATTAACACCACAGTGTACAAGCCGCTGGATGAAGAGCAATTTATCCTTTTCCAGGGGTCTGCAGATATGAGTGGCACCTACGGTACTTCTCTTATGCCAGCTAAATATTTGAAATATTCGGCGGCCGTATTATGGGGTAAGCGTCCTACTGAAAAGAAGCAGTGGGCTGTAGGTGTAGCACGTACATACCGCGTCGGCGAGTTAAACTACATCCCCGTTATCTTGTACAACAAGACAAGCGCAAACAACAAATGGGGTACCGAAGCATTGTTCCCGGCTCGAGTGCACGTTAGAAGAACTATCAACCCNCGTAATATGGTATTCTTAGGGTACGAGTTNCAAGGTCAGTCGTTCCGCATGTACGAGAATGAAAACTTAGGCTTTGANATTCGCGACGAAGATTTAGAGATCCGTCGTGGAGAAATTCGCGTACGTGCNATTTACGAGTTCTCATTAAAGAACTTNATTTGGATGTCGGTTCAAGCAGGGTATCGTATTAACTATCGTTACGATGTTGATCGCTTAGTCTCAGGTCCTGATATTTACCGTGCATTCGGTGTATTAGACGCTCCAGATTATGCACAGCTCAATGCGCTAACAAATCCATTCTACGTGAATGTGAGCGTAAACTTAGTGAGTCCATAAATAGGTGTTTTAATAAAATAAAAAAGCCCCGCATGCGGGGCTTTTTTATTTGTAAGATTGGGTGTTTCAGAGAACGGAAATGCTGTGAATAATGGCGATTAGGTTAGAAGATAAATTAAATATGTCGAGAAGAACTAGGGTATTTATAACTAAACGAAAACATTTATTGACTCGTTTGCCTTTGGCAGCGCTATTCATTCTGATTTTTGCCTTAAGCCCTGTTTTGATTGGTATAAGCGGAGCTTGGATTTCTGAATTAACAAGTGGCATTCCCTGTAATAATGAAGGCAATTGTGTTTGGCTAGTATTACCATGGTTAGGAATGATAACTTTTCCAATCGGTGTAATCTTGTTCATAGCTTTATTGATTATTACCATGATTGATTTTCTCTCTTTAGTCAATCGGAAAACTAACTAGTATGATGAGTTTTATGCAGAGGGTAAGATTAGCATTAACATGGAACGTTAGAATGCTTCGGTATGTATTAATTTCACTTCTATCGTCACAGTTTGGGTTAACATCATGCAGTATTGACGATGGTGAACAGTTAGTTCAGTCAGAGTCCAGTGCTTGTTTTGAAGATTTTCATAACGATTCAATCTCTCTAGGTAGAGTGTTGACGAAATACGAAGACAAGTTAAATTCCTTAACGGGAGCTCATGTATTGGAGGACGGAAGCGGCGCCATGATTGCAAGAGCATGGCTTACAGAGTATGCAGAAGAAACAATAGACATACAGTATTTCATCTTCTCGTTAGATAATATTGGTTTAATAGCTACAGATTACATTGTTCAAGCAGCCGAGAGGGGGGTCAAGGTTAGAATTCTAGTCGATGATATAATGATTGATGCTGATGTAGCGGATATTCTCTTATTTGATGCTCATCCAAATATAGACGTGCGGATATATAACCCAGGTGTGAACTTGGGGAAAAACTTGTTACAAAAAATCAAGAAACTCGGCTTAGATTTTAGAGGTGCTAATCAAAGAATGCACAACAAAACATTCATTGTTGATGGTACAGTAGCCATAACGGGTGGAAGAAATATTGCAGACGAGTACTTCGATTTCGACCATACTTACAATTTTAGAGATCGGGATATATTACTTCTTGGTAAAGGAGTGAAACAGATAGAGAAGTCCTTTGAAGAGTTTTGGAACGATTCTTTGAGTGTTGGAATTGTTGAGTTGACACCGTTGAATAAATCAAAGGATTATACAAAAGATGCTTTTGATAAGTTGCATGCGTATGCATGTGATCCGTTAAACTTCTGGCCTCAAATTAGAACGCGCATAGCAACGTTTCCAAATCATCTTGAAGAGTTAGTGAAAAATGGCGATGTAGTTTGGCTGGATAAGTTGCAGTTTATTTCTGATGATCCTGGTAAGAATGCCTCTAAATCTGGTTTAGGTGGGGGTGGAAAAACTACGGATGCGTTGATATCCTTGGTTAAAAACGCACGTAGTTCAATTGATATACAAACCCCTTATTTAGTTACTAGTGATGATAGTAAGAATCTGTTTAAACAAGCTGTAGATCGTGGGGTCAAAGTCAGAATCTTAACGAATAGTCTGGCTTCAACAGATAATGTAGAAGCATTCAGCAGTTACCAGACGGACCGAAAGGAACTTTTACGTATCGGAATAGAACTGTATGAATTTCGTCCTGATGCTAAATCGCGTATGAGTTCGATGACGAGTGAGTTAGTGGATTCACTTCTTGAGCCTCCTATCTTTGGCTTGCATGCAAAATCTATGGTCATTGATAACTCAACTACAGTTATTGGAACCTTTAACCTGGATCCGCGTAGCGCAAATTTGAATACGGAATGCATCGTTATTGTTGAGTCTGACTTACTCACGTTATCTGTGTTAGATGGGATGAACAAAGATTTTAATCCAGAAAATTCATGGCGGGTTACGGACGATTACAATCCAGATTTTGAAGTGTCAAAGTATAAACGAATCAAAACTTGGACCCGAAAAATTATACCTAAAGACATTTTGTAGGATTGATCTAGGTAGGTTAGTGGTATTTAATCACTTCCTCCGTTGGGAGTCTTCGGCGCGGTCCCCAAAAACCGTGCTCTTCACCTTTTCCGCAGCCGATGACCATGTTAATTTCCGCACGACGAGGTAGGCCAAGTATCTTCTTAACTCTATTTGCGTCAAATCCTTCCATAGGACACGTGTGGAATTCTTCCGAAGCCATGCTTAACATGAAATTCTCTGCTGCGAGCGCAGCACTCTTATGAACGGTTATTCTTTGTTGTGCGTGTCCTTCTGCTCGATAAATAGGTCTAAATAAACCTATAGAAAAGGAGAGGAGTCTCCTGTACAACCCAAAAATACCTAGGCCGTCATTCATGTAAGAGAAAGGCATGAGTTTAGTATAATAAACTAACCGCATTCTTATGGACTTCGCATCACGACCAACGCGCTCTGCATCCTTTAGAATAAGCTCTTTATGCCATTTAACGCGCTTGCGCCAATGGTCTCTTCTGGTAACGATTACTACTAACTCTTGTGCAGTCTTTGCTGCACTTTGATTGAGACAAGCATGAACCAATTTCTTTTTCTTTTCTTCATCGCGTACCCAATGGAACTCCCAGAGCTGCATATTACTGCTGTTAGGAGCCAATGTAGCATGCTCTAAGGCCTTTTCTACAATATGAGCAGGAATTGGCTGGTTCGGGTCGAATTTTCTATTAGAGCGTCGAAATTGAATGATTTGATCAAAGGTCATAGTTTAGGTCTTTAAGGCATTACTCTGCCCCAATTGGCTAAATGATGGTGCCCTTCATGCTGCGAAGGTAAAATGTTCTTGTATTTGACTTCTCCGTCTTTTAAGATCCATAAAACNCTNGAGTTNTGCTCCTCNATGTAGTAACCTCCGCCAGGTANNGCNTCCACTANNCTNTCNGTGAANGANAANATNTCGTTTNNAGTGAATAATTCGGGATANATANGNTCAAAACGTCCACTTTNNAGGTAATAGCGNNGAACACCGGAATATTGCTCGTNGANNACTAAGAGCTCATTTGCTAATCTATGTGCATCGGGTCTTTCNCCTTTGAGCGTTTGACCNCCGTTGTTAAANAAGATGATCGTNGAATCAGANTCGATATCAACATCGTGCTGNGANATAAAGGGNCCTTCNATNAATTCAACAACTTCACNNNTNGAGGGNCGNTAGTGCATGATCCATGAGCTTGTNCGTGATGANATNAAAACATCNCCCTTTTTCATAAATGGACCATCTTCTAANACAGGCTGNATATCATTGATGTGNAGCGGATCTCCCGGTGAATCTGATTTAATCAGTAAATAGGTTAAGTCGTTTTCAATCAGAATTTCGGTTACGCTTTTGTGAAAAAGAATACGCCCTGTTGTAGCATCAAACTGGGTTATGGTATTGTCTATAAATGGGAACTCGCGGCCGTCAATACTGAATTGGGCACCATAATAAATGTGCTCTCCCTTGTCTTTGTTGTATGTATTTGCCCAAAAGGTATTATTAGCGCCTGCATTTATGGCGTGATGATGTGCAATAGTGTCCTGTTTCCAGAGGCGCTCACTGTTTTTATCAATCTTAATGATTCCGGTAACACCGTTCAATGAATAAATGAGGCTGCTGTCTGCGAGCATGAGCGAATGCATGATCCTGTTGTGTGGGTTTGCTAATCGGTCTACAGTCCAGCTCTTTAACTCTTCATCTGTCTTAAGATTTTTGATAACGATTTTACGCTTCCAGTTGGCTGTAGCATAACTAATCAACACTTTTACATCTTCTTCCAAAGTATTAACCGGTTCAAAATCCATAGGGGACGGTATGAAGACTAACGGCAAACGTTCAACTGCAGCTTTTGCTACAAGCAAACGATCCGGTAGGGTAGAAAAGTAGGTTACCGTGCGGCTGACATTATGCGGTACCCACTGTTTTCCTTTCGTGGTTTCGCGCACAAGCCAACTAAATAAACACAATAGAGTTAATGCGATGACTGAATTCGCTAAAAACAGTGGGAGCTTGCGAAGGATTGATTTAAGCATTGTTCATGTTTAGGCAGGCAAAGGTAGGTCAATAGGGTTTAAATCTCTAAGATGATGCCTATCGTTGGTAGCAATCGCCCAGTATCACTCGATATGGTTTTCACAGAATACGCATTAGCATTTGATGGATCTACCAGCGGCGCACCATTATCGTCTCTTTCGACAGTTAAATAGGGCATCAATGGAATTGCGGAACTAGTGAAGTTTTGAAGGTCTAAGAACCAGGTCAAGCTGTAGTTTTTCTTATTGTAAGTTTTGTCTAAACGAACATCGATGACGCTATAGCTAGGAAGGCGTTCGCCCATGATGTTTTGACTGTCAAATATACCCCGTTGAAGTACATCCCAATTTGAGCGTACCGCACTCAAATCCGCATCAAATGGTGTATAAGGTGTGCCAGTTGCCCAACGGTATTTGGCACCAATCTGCCAACCTTTACCCCATACCTTACCCAATACGAGGTTTATATTATGCCGGTTGTCCCAAACAGTTGGAAGCCATGGTTTAGAGGTATTTAATCTTGTGTCGCTGTGCCCGTAATTATAGCTCAAGGTCCACCAATAGGTGCCTTTAAGTTTCTGTTGTAAAAAGAGCTCGAAACCATAAGAGCGGCCTTCAGCATCAGGAGAACTCGTTTGATCGCCAACGGCGACATATGCACCAATAGCTTGCGAAAAAGATTGTTCGTCGTCCCATAAATAGGGCATACCGCCGTAGTATTTATAATACGCTTCTAACGAAAAACGATACGTTTCGCCATTCTGGAATTCTATCCCTGTTGCCGCTTGTGCAACGGAGCCTGGACCTGTCCCGTAGGTGGTCCAGTTATTTGCTTCATTCGCCAACATCACAATGGCCGGAGGGAGTTGATTGTACCAGCCTAGGTTACTTTGAAGCGCCCACGCCTCATTGAGATGGTATTGTGCACTGGCACGAGGCGAGATTCTCAATATAGAATTGAGGTTAACGTTGTGCATGTCCAAACGCAAGCCAGCACTAGTACTGAGTCTATTTTCGAGGTAATTTCTAGTCACGTGCGTAAAAGCACCCAAACTTTGAAACGAAAGGGCAGAGGTGTAATCTGCGGTATCGATGCCTTGAACCATTTCGTCGTTGTTGTATCGTACGCTCGTCATCTCGAGATCATAGTCGCGGTGTACAAAGTTTAATCCGTACTTCCATTGCCATTGTTCAGAGAC
>NYXD01000075.1 GCA_002685435.1 Cryomorphaceae bacterium
CAGACGGTGGTGATGGCGGTAGAGGCGGACACGTAATTGTGCGGGGTAACGCTCAAATGTGGACCTTATTACCACTTAAGTATCAGAAACACATCAAAGCTGCTTCAGGCGAGAACGGCAGTGGTCAAGAGCGTACTGGCGCCAATGGCGATGACCGTTATATTGAAGTACCCTTAGGCACTATCGCGAAGGATGAAGAAACCGGCGAAGTACTCTTTGAAATCACCGACCATGGACAAGAATATATACTTGTAAAAGGAGGTCGTGGTGGCTTAGGTAATGTTCACTTTAAGAGCTCAACCTTTCAGACACCACGTTTTGCTCAACCAGGAGAGGATCCAGTAGAAGGGTGGTTTATTTTAGAATTAAAGGTCCTAGCTGATGTTGGACTCGTAGGATTCCCTAATGCGGGCAAGAGTACGCTGTTAAGTGTCGTCAGTGCTGCAAAACCAGAAATTGCGAACTATCCTTTTACGACACTAGTACCAAATTTAGGAATGGTGATGTATCGCGATACGCGTTCATTTGTAATGGCGGATATACCTGGTATTATTGAAGGTGCAGCTGAAGGAAAAGGATTAGGCTACAGGTTTTTGCGTCATATTGAGCGTAATGCTTTGTTGCTCTTTATGGTTCCCGCGGACGCAGACGACTATGCAAAGGAGTATGAGATTCTATTGAATGAATTAGTAAAGTATAATCCAGAATTAGCAGATAAGGAACGCATATTGGCCATAACGAAGAGTGATATGATCGATGAAGATCTTCAGAACGAAATCGCAGCTCAATTACCTTCAACTATCCCACATCTTTTTATTTCTTCCGTTGCAGGCAAGAACATCATGCAGCTGAAGGATTTAATCTGGGATAAATTAAACGCTCCTGCATAATGTTCGAGCAGTTAAATAGCCTAGATACGAGTNCATTGCTTGCATTAAATGGGCTGTTTCCTGCCAGTACAGATACATTTTGGATTGTAGTTACGAAAACCGTCAGTTGGCTACCTTTATATGCGGTGCTCATTCATAGGCTCTTCAGTTCAAGCAATTCGGTGTTGTTCATTAAGCGGCTCGCACTGGTGGCATTAGGTGTGTTGCTTTTTGATCAGGGCGCTGAGCTATTCAAATATACACTGGAACGCCCTCGGCCTTGTCATGAAGTAGAAGGCTTGAGAGTTTTAGCGCATTGCAGTCCATTTGGATTTTTTAGTGCACATGCGGCAAACAGTTTTGGACTTGCTTTTCTTTTTCGAAAATGGTTGCATTCAAGCTGGTTCCCAATCCTAATGGTTGTGGCAATCCTTCAAAGTTTTTCACGTATTCATTTAGGCGTACACTATCCATCAGATTTGCTTGCCGGCGCAATATGGGGATTTCTCATTAGCTTCGTCTTACATAAAATCGAATCGACATGGAGTTAAACACAATGGCCTATCTGGCAGTGTTTGTAGGAGGAGGAGGTGGTTCCGTTCTGCGATTTGCGATGTCAAAGGCTATCGTGGCAAACGAATGGCTTCAAGGCCATTGGGCTACTTTGCTCATTAATATTTTAGCAAGCATTGTATTAGTCATCATTGTTGATGCCTATGACGATAAATCTAAACTTATGTATCTATTGCTTTTAGGTACTGGATTTTGTGGCGGATGGTCCACCTTTAGTACTTTTTCTATGGAGACTATAAACCTTATTAGTGCTGGAAGAACGCTAGAGGCAGCTCTTTATGTAGGTCTTTCCATACTTCTCGGTTTAGGAGCTGCTTTTGCAACCCTACTATGGCTCAGCCGAGAACACACATCGTAACGACTAGCGAAGCAAACTGAGGTGGCCTCGTTTTTCGATCAATTTATCATTTTGTCCTTTGGCAAAAACCGTCCAGGTGTATACTCCCTGAATAGCCTCTTTCCCATTGGGATGCATACCGTCCCAACCTGACGATGGATCGGTAGTTTCGAATAATACTTCTCCCCAACGATTAAATATTTTGAAACTAAATTCTTTAATTCCAACAGCGGTTGCAAAAAAGATTTCATTTTTGCCATCTCCGTCCGGTGTGAAGGCATTCGGGACAAAAATGAGCGTCTCCGGATTGATTCGAATGGTTGCCTTGGAAGTATCAGGACAATCAAACGTGTTTATAACGACGTGTTCCACCTCAAACCAACCGGTATCAGAGTAGGAATGACTGAATTGGGCTTGATTGTAATAAATACTACCGTCGCCCATACTCGTGATGATATCGTCTGAAGGATCAGCAGCTAAGTCCGTAATTTCAATATTCGAGGTGTAGATGGTAGCGTTTGTAGGGTCTGCTACGAAAGCGCTGGTCGGCGATGGATAGACCGTAATGAAATCGTCATAAGAAACAGTGATAGTGTCCGTGCATCCTTCAATGAACCAAATAGTAAGATTTAAGTCATAGGTTCCAGGATTGGCATAAGTATATACTGCATTGCTATCATTGCTCAATACGCCATCCCCAAAATCCCAATTGTAAATGACTTGTCCATCTGTTATCGTACTGTCCCAGAACGCAACGGTAAATGGCGCACATCCTATTTGGTTTTCAACGCTAACATTTGTTTCGGGCCTTCTATAGATACGAACTGTATCAAGAAACGTGTCCTCACAGCCGTTTTCTTCAATGGTAAGACTCACATAGTGATCTCCCCAAGTACCAAAGACGATGGGTGGCGGATTCCAGCCCGTAAATGTTGGAATGCTTGCATCTGTTCCGAAGTCCCAACTTGCTATAGCATTACCACCGTTTGAACTCTGGTTTTGAAAGGTGATNAGGTTTTCATCAAAGCAAACGGGACCGGTGAACGAATAGGCGGGGTTTACAGGATTGTAAAGTTCATAGGTGACTTCTGCTGTATCCGTACAAGCGTAACCCGGATTTATGATCAATTGTATGGTATAGGTACCCGTATCGCCGAAGGTGTACGTTGGATTCTGTCCTGTTGCTGAAGCACCCGGATTGTTTGGATCGTTGAATAACCAGAGGTAGTTCGTCCCATTATAGGAACTGTCTAAAAAGGTAACCGTGGTTCCATTGCAGATGGTGTTGGGCTGAAACTCTTGCGGTGTAGGATTCGAAGAAACATTGCTTTGGCAAACCATCACATTGAACTGATAATCTCTTCTTAATGTTGAAAGAAGGACACCGCTTGAGTCATATTCCTCTGCGCATACAGCAAATACGTACTGTCCAACTCCGATAGGCGTTCCAGATAATATTCCTGTGCTGCTGTTAATTCCGACAGTGGGAGTGGTAGGAAGCGGATATCCCGTTGANTANGGGAATAAAAAAGGAACCGGNGTATATGGTGGNGAGCTNGGTGGGTTTGGTGCTGGGTTATTCTGNGAACCACCATGAAGCGGTTGACACAAAGAGTAAAACACACTATCACCGTCNAATTCTTGTACCGAGAAGTCNATNTTCAANCTGTCGTCCTTACACATTACAATAGGAGGGTCAGAAATGAAGGCACAACTGCTATTACAGACAGAGTCTTGAGGGGGTATTTTTATATAGTAGGAGCTCCCCCATGTACCTGAATTCGCAACGTTCGAAATGGTGTTGTTTCTGCAGCAACGCTGGTAAGTAATAGTATACCCGTGGGTCGCTGGCTGTAAAGTTACGTTTGTTGTATAGGTCGCTTTTTCGGTACAAACATTCGGTGGTGTTTGAAGACAAGGGTTGTTTACGACTGCGGGAATTCCAATTATAGGCCCCCGCCCTACCATGACGGTTTGAACAACCGTATTTTGATTGGGCCCACCATAAATAGTTATTGGTGCTTGCATATCGAAAGGCGCGCCGCTCGAATTGCAGTCTCGATAAATCGTCAGTCGTATTTGGTACGTGTTGCCATTTGTTCCCGTTCCTACACATTTATAGGAGATTTCGCCACCCACTAAATGCGCAGCCTTGGATGAGAAGGAGAGCAGAAGTAGGGTGATAAACAGAACGAATTTACGCATGGCTTAAAGCTACCAATAATTATGCCCTACAGAACAATCAGAGTAATGCTAAAGTTCTCAATGGCAGAGCGTGCTCGAAACCATTTTCTTTTAACCACTGCTGATTTTCAGAAAAACGGGTTACTAAAACGAAATCACCGCCCCAACCACCTAAACTCTTAACAGCTCCGTTATAGCCCTTAAAGAGGTGTTCGCTAACGGGCAGAAGTCCCAGGTGGCCTCCTATAAGTTGTTCGTGCTCGTGCATTACAGATTCTATACTTTCCAGTGTTAATGCGCCTACAAAGGCTGAGGTGAGCTCGTTGATTTTTTGAATTTGCCGCGGGTTAAAGGGCTGTTTTTCCACGAGTGCCAAGCTTTCAGAAGTTAGCTGCTTTTTACCACTAAAAACAAAGGCGAGATCATTTGCGAAATCNGGTACCCAATTCACGGGTGTGGTTTCGGCTGAACCTTTTTCGATATGATAGAGAATGGGGCCTGCTGCAGATGCACAAGCCAGGTCGTATCCACTTCCACCGTGCGCTTCATGAAAAATATCGAGGACATTTAGGTTCGCGAATTGGGCAAGTAAGCTGGTAAATGTGCTGGAGGACCCAAGTCCCCAGCTGCGGTCAAATTCTAAATGGGTTTCAAAATGAAGCCCACTCGTTAACTTATCGCTATGCGCTGCTACAATTTGAAGCTGCTTAACCAGATGCTGGGCTTCTTTTCGCTGGTTTGTTTTTAATATTTCGAGTTCAGAATTAAGGACCACATCCAGCCAGCATTGGCCTCCAACGGTATATGCTTGCCAGTGAATGTTTGGCGAGTCAAAAGATTGAACATTCATCTTCTGACCTAAAGTTGTGGGTACTGCTAAACCAGTTGCCCCTTGAGTAATGGCATATTCTCCTGTGAGTAAAAGCTTGCCGTTGGCATAAAATTCCTTCACTGTTTATTGGCCGACTTTGGGAACGGGAACCCCGCGTAGTTCACAGAAATAATTCACTACTTCTCTATGATGAGGAACTTTGTCTTTAAAGTAATTTGCGATATGGATTTTTTCCTCTGGTGTAGCTTCAAGCTGTGTTAAAATATTCATTAAGTGCATTTTCATATGACCTTTTTGAATACCTGTAGTTACTAAGGCACGTAATGCTGCAAAATTCTGTGCAAGGCCACTTACAGCAACTATTCCCATTAATTCTTCGGCATCTGGATTTCCGAGCATTTCGAGACTTTTGACCACTAGCGGGTGCAGTTTTGTCAAACCTCCTACAACGCCTAGCGATAATGGGATTTCTATCCAAAAAGTAAAAACACCATCCTCTACATTACAGCCGGTAAGGCTCTTGTAGCTGCCTGAACGCGAAGCATGGGTATGGCATGCGGCTTCCACTGCACGGAAGTCATTTCCCGTAGCAATAATCACCCCGTCAATTCCGTTCATGATTCCTTTGTTGTGGGTAGTCGCTCTGTAAGGTTCAGCGTTCGCGATAGCGATTGCTCGCTGGAATTTTCGAGCGAATTCCGTTGCACTTACTCCTTCGCTAGCCAATTCTTCTATTGGGCAGCTTACACTTGCACGAACGATACAACGCGGGGTGTAGTTGCTGAGAATACGCATTACTACCTCGAGTTCGTCGGCATCTAGACGTTCATGATTATCTGCAAAATTTTCAAGGCGCTTTGCCATCTCCTCTAGGTTAGAGTTGATGAAATTTGCCCCCATGGAATCGCAAGTCTCGAAAGTAACTTCTAGTTGGTAATAATCTTCAAGTCGATCGGTGGCGTCAATCAGTTTGATTGATGTAATACCGCCACCACGTGCTTCCATATTTGCGGTAAGTTCCGCTGTTGCTTGTCGCAATTCTTGTTCAAGCGAACTAAAATCGTCTTTTAATGCAATGGCATCGCCCGTATACATGAAATGTACATGACCAATTTTCTCCGTACCTAACACTTCAGTTTTGAAACCGCCTCGGGCCATCCAAAACGCGGCACTTTTAGCCGCCGCCGCAACTACGGAACTTTCTTCAATGGCCATAGGAATGGTATAGAGTTTGCCATTGATTTTGAAATTTGGCGCGACACCATAAGGCATGTAATAGTTGCTCATGGTGTTTTCAATGAATTCGTCGTGACGCTTTTGAAGTGCCTCGTCTTCATGCCAATAAGCGGTTAAGACGGATCGTGCAGCATCCGCATCTTCAAAATTATTATTGACGAGCCATTCAAGTTTGGCGGCTTTGCTCAGTTTTGAGAATCCTTTGATGGGATCTTTCATGGTGGTGTTATTATGATGACAAAGATAACCTTACTGTACGTAAGAATGTTCAAAGTGAGTAGGTTAGTTCCCCATAGGTACTTCAATCAATAGAATTCTGGATTCCTCGGAAATGGCTTTAAGTGAAATACTATTCGCATCCCAAATTCCAAGTGCATCACGCTGTTCCAATCTGTGCTCGCCCAATTCAAACCTACCTTCGAGAACAAAAGCGTAGAGACCATTTTTTTCTGATTTCCATTGGTAATGTGCTGCTTCTGAAACATCAAATCGGCCCATGTGGAACCACGCATTTTGGTGTATCCATACCCCATCATCCTCACTGGAAGGGCTAAGTACCTGATGCAAAACATTCTTCCGATCCAAATCAGGAAGCTGCTGCTGGTCGTAACGTGGCGTAACATCGCGTTCATTTGGAATGACCCAAATTTGGAGAAACTTTACTTCCTTATCCTTATTGGGATTGAATTCACTGTGCGTAACACCAGACCCGGCACTCATTACTTGGATTTCACCCTCTTTNATGGTCTTCTCATTTCCCATGGAGTCACGGTGTCTTAAATCACCATCAAGGGGAATAGAGATGATCTCCATATTGTCGTGCGGGTGTGTCCCAAAACCCATTCCAGGGGCTACGGTATCGTCGTTAAGTACGCGCAACAATCCGAAGTTCATTTTTTGTGCATTGAAGTAGTTGGCAAAGCTAAAGCTGTGGTGGCTGTTCAGCCAGCCGTGATTTGCATGGCCTCGTGTATGGTGAGGATGAAAGATGGTTTTCATAGTCTCTTAAATAGATGTTATAACAACCATATAAGCTGAGAATTGTTCATNTTCACGGTTCATCAGGGTAGTTACAAAGCGTTTTTTTGAATTTCTAATTCGATCGCCTTTTGAAGATTAGCCAGTTCACGAGAATATTCAGTCAACGCTTTTAGGCGACGCTCNATCTCATCAGAATTGATGCGATTGCTTTCTTCNGAAACTNTGTTGATGTGTTCCATGACGTTCTTTACTTCAAAACGCATGCGATTCACCAGCCTGAATTCATCTTTCTTTAAAGGGTGCATAGTTGTANCATCATTACCTTCCAAAATTCCGAAGTTTACGCCCACTCNTCATCCATAGTCAATGAATTTTGTTAACAACGACGATTGCTGGAGTTCTCTTTAAGCGGATGCCAAAGCAAAGTTTATTACCTTTTGCCCTTGAATNCTGGGGTANGGTCGTATGGCTTTGCGCATCATTCAGTAAATCAATACACCTAAAAATTCGATATGAAAAAAATCATGATTACCCTGCTCATGGCAGCCTCCGTTGCGTCCTCTGCGCAAGCCTTCCCATTCAATTTTGAATCTTCAACCGCCGGTATGGTAGGTTATGATGGGGCATCCTTTACGATAGTGTCAAATCCAAGTTCGGTAGGTAATTCTAGCGCGAATGTTGCTAAGATTGTAAAAGTGAATGCAGCCGACTTGTGGGCAGGAGGTAAGATTACATCGGTGTCTTCACTGAACTTTACAAGTGCTTCATCGAGCGTGTTGTCCATGAAAGTGTACACGACTCAACCAGTAGGTACCGTAATCAAGATAAAATTAGAAAGTCCTTATACCAGCGAGGTGGACGCAGTTACCACGGTCTCTGGNGCATGGGAAACGCTCACGTTTGACTTTGGAATACCGGCACCCACAGGTAGTGTTGATTTAGTCATTATGCCCCAGCCGTTCACGCCAGGTGGTGGGAATACCTTTTACATAGACGACATTGAGCAAGTCGCGGGAGTTATTGCTACACCTAGAGTGGGGTTGCCCGTTACTTTTGAATCAGGCACCACCGCGCGTCATTTCTTTGACTTTGAGAGCGCTATAATGACAAGTTTACCTAATCCAGACGTTGATGCAGATAATGGTAGTGCGAACGTTGGAAAGATTGTACGTTATCTAGGTGCACCTTACGGGGGGAGTAAAATCACCTTTGCGAATAATCTCGATTTCGTTAATCATCCGGTTATTACAATGAAAGTTTGGACGTCTGCACCTATTGGTACAAATGTAACTTTGAAAGCGGAGAAACCTTTTTGGGGTGAAGAGCGTAGTGTTCAAACCACTAAAACCGAAGAATGGGAAACGCTGTCCTTCGATTTTACAAATGCACCGACCGATATGCCTACGTTGGCTTTGTTGTTCGACTTTATTGCGGGCAGCACCAATATCGGTGATGGGTCGTCAACTTCTACTTTCTATTTTGATGATATAAAGTATGCGAATGTGGCCATAGGGATTGAAGATGAGTCAAAAAATAGGATATCCATTTATCCCAACCCAACAGCAGATCAATGGGTCGTACGTAACCCTTCAGTAGATTCATATACGGTACGACTTTATGATTTGAAAGGTCAGCAGTTGTACGATGCATTTAGTGCCGGCCAGACCCATACAATAGATGCTTCTCAGTATCCAGCAGGAGTTTATTTAGCTAAGATTCAATCGAGTATTAATGAGCAAACAGTGCGTTTGATCAAATACTAGGATTTAAATAAGAGAGCGAGTTCAAAAGTGGTTACCACTTTGGTGCAAAAAGGCCGGGATAGTTTGCTATTCTGGCCTTTTTACGTGAAGTATTTATCTTACGCTACGATTCCTATAAAACCTAGTGTTTTCGGGTGATTAGGCACAAAAAAAGCCCTTCAGTCACACTGAAGGGCTTTAAGGCTGGTGGTGATGGACGGAATCGAACCGCCGACACATGGATTTTCAATCCATTGCTCTACCAACTGAGCTACATCACCTGCCGGGCGGCAAATATACACCTACTATTGAAATGTGAAAGCACATTCATTGAAAAATTAGAATCTCCCTCTGAATTGTTCAGAGAAGAAGGATTTAACGACCTTTGTANCCATGTTAATCACCGTAGATATTGGTAACACCCGTATAAAAATGGGATTGTTTGACGGAAGACGACTTGTTAAACACGAGACTTTCGATACGCAATCTGTGGAGAAAGCCCTTTATGTTTACAGNGATTGGACCAATTCCAGTACACGGTCAATAGGTATTGCAAGCGGTGCAATAGACGCGAATTGGCCTAAGTCTATTAAGTGGCTAACGATTGACTCGCCATGGCCTCTAAAGATTGTGTACAAAACACCGGAGTCTTTAGGTTTAGATCGATTACTTTTTGCTTCGGCTTACTGGTTAGAGCACCGTCAGGACGTTATTACGGTAGTGGCGGGAAGCTGCATTACTTATAATATTGTTAAAAATGATGCTTTTGTTGGTGGTGCAATTTCTCCGGGATGGGTCATGCGTTACAAGGCAATGAATGCATTTACAGAGGCGCTACCAAGCCTTGTTAAAAGCAGTGAAACTCACGTNATAGGGGCTTCAACGGAAGAAAGTATGTGGGCAGGCGTTGATACTGCTTTACCGTTAGAAATTAGCGCGATGATTCATGCGATCCAAAAGGAAACAGGCATAAAACACGTAATCATTTGCGGTGGAGATGCAAAGGCCTTGTCAAACCACCTAAAAAGCTACATATTTGCACCCTCGAATTACGAACTATATGCCTTACAGCGCATTGATGAATATTTTAAAAGTCAATCCTTTAAATAAATCCGCTTCCGCTTTCTTGTTAGCGTCGATATTGCTGTTGTTTGGTGCTAGAGCTACCGCTCAGACCAACTCAGTGAGTCCACTAAGTATTAATGGCTTGGGGGAGACCACGTTTGGAATTACTCCTTCCTTTCTCGGTATGGGTGGCACTGGAATTGGCTATGTAGATCGTTACACGATAAATGTTCTTAATCCTGCCGGTTATGCAAATCTAGAGTACTCTACGCTTGAAATGAGTGGAGCGCACCGCACCTTTCGTCATCAAGTCATTAGCGAGTCTATAGATCAAGACAACCACAATACCTACTTCGATTACTTCGGATTAGGTTTTAAATTCAACGATTGGATCGGTGGAGCATTCTCACTAAGCCCCTATGCGGCAAAAGGATATAATATAAGTGTCGCGGATTCTTCCGACGATTTCGGTATTTATGAATACCGTTCTATCGGTTCTGGTGGATACGACCAATTCACCTTAGGGCTCGCTTTACAACCGCTTCCGTGGTTTAGCATCGGAGGTAATGCACGTTATGTTTTTGGCGAAATGGAAACGAGTAACAAAACTATTATCGCAAATAGTCAATTTCTCTCCGTGAGCAAAACGAACAAAACAGGAATTAGCGACCTAACTTTCGATATAGGAACACAATTGCAAGGAGATGTTGATCGATTCCATTTTGTAGCTGGAGCGGTCTACGGTTTTGGAGGTTCTATGAATTCGCGTCAAATTTCCACGCAATATTCATTCATCAACAGTGGTATTGTTGAAACCCCAGTCGACACGCTTTTTTACAACCTCTCAGAAGAGGGCAGCATAATTCTCCCTACCTCCTCCGGATTTGGGTTTGGTGTGAGTAGAACTGTAGAAAATGTACCGGTCAATGCTTGGGATCTAGTCGTAGACTATAGAAGAGTGAATTGGCAAGACTACAGAGATTTCACACCATTAGGGGGTGCGCCAGTTCAATCGGCTATTGCAGCCAGTGAAAGAGGAAGTNTAGGCCTTGTAATGGTNCCTTCCTATGTCATTCCNCAACTTAGACGCAGCTCAAATTACCTTGCCATATCAAGATACCGCTTCGGTTTTTCAAGAGAAAAAGGTCAATACTATTGGCAGGAGCCAACTACTGGTCCAACTTACGTTACCCAAGAAGTCAACTTAGGTTTAACGCTTCCTATTATTTACAGAAGTTTAGCTCCTGGTGAACAAAAGGCAAGCTTTTTGAATATTAGTATAGGAAGAGGTACTCGTTGGAGTGGTGTAGAATCCGATTTAAAGGAAGATTATTGGAATTTAAACTTCGGTATAACACTCAACGATAAATGGTTCCAGAAATTTAGATATAGATAAAAACGTGATGATTATGAANCGAATCCTTTTTGTATTCGGTATTTTATTGATGAGCTATTCTGCTCAAGCACAGGAGTCGAAATGGGGTAATTCTATTGCCGATTCTGTGTCTTGTTTTCAGAACTATAACATCATGGGTTCTTACTACCAGAGTAAGGACTACGCAGAAGCATATGATGCTTGGAAAGCACTTTATGAAACGTGTCCATCTGCTAATATTCGTATTTACACGTACGGTGACAACATTATAGAAGCGAAGATTAAAGAAGCCAGCGACGATGCAACGAAAAATGCATTGATTCAAGAACTTTTGAGTTTGTATGACGCATTTGCGGTTCACTTCCCTAAGGAAAAAGCGAATGCTATTTCATCAAAAGCATATCATTTCTACAACTACTACAGAAAGAATTCTGATAGTGTTTCAAAGGCTGTGGTGATGTTTGAAGAGGCAAAGTCCCTTTTGGGTGATACCATGTCCGTTGCACACACCGACAGATACTTTCAAGCAAATGTGAAAGAATTCAACAAGACTAAAGATGTAGATCGTTTGTTTGAGGTGTACAATTCAGTCTTAGTTACACTTGAGTTCAACTTCAATACGTTTAACGTTGAAAATTACAATATTGAATTGAAGGCAGATTCTGTACTCGATTTCATTGCATATGCGGACAGTATCCGTCCGGCGACTGAAGCGGCAAAAGCAAAGTTTGATGCAACGCTAGCCGTTTATGATTCAACAAATGCTTACAATAACTCCTCAAAGAAGCGCTTGAAGAAGGCGGCGAAACTTCCGCCGTTAGTGAAGCCAGAGTTAGATGCAACAACCCAAGAATTGGTGAGTGTTCTTGAAAAAGCAGATGAGCTAAAGACGAAGTATGAATTAGATGAGCAAGGTTTAACTTCTGTGGACAAGCGTAAGATGTCGAATAACGAAATTCGTTTGAGAAACATCACGAAGGTGCAACGAAACATAGAGAAAATCTTGAGTCCACTTTTGACGTGTAACAAACTTACACTCATCTATAACGAAGAGGCTTTCGAACAAAATAAGGATAATGTAGAGTGGTTGAAACGTGCGGGTAACCTATTGCAGAAAGAACGCTTGGGCGACGACGGTGAATTGACCTCNTGTACGGATAACCCTGTATTTATTTCAATCGCAGAAACATTATATGAAATTGAGCCTAGTGCACAAGCGGCATTGAACATGGCGAAATTAGGTGTAAATAAAAGCGATTGGGCCATGGCAAAGAAGTACTATACTGAAGCCATTGAGCAAGAAGAAGATCTACGTCGTAAAGCAAATACTTACATGGGGTTAGCCTATGTTAATCAGAAAATGGGTGCACTTTCTTCTGCAAAGAGTAACTGCCTGAAAGCAGGTCAACTCCGTAAAAATTGGGGAAATCCATATTTATACCTTGCAACTATTTATGCAGATGCAGCAGGTTCTTGTGGATCGAATGCAGTTGAGAAAAACGCAGTGTATTGGGCGGCAATTAATAAATTGAGCTATGCGAGAAGTATTGACCCAAGCATTGCCGATAAGGCGGCTAAATTAATTTCGGCCTATAGTNAACAGATTCCTGACAAAGGAATTTCGTTCCAATTAGGTTACAAAGAAGGCGATAAGATTACTATTGGCTGTTGGATTAACGAGGCGGTAAGCGTTAAATTCTACTAAGCCGTTTACAACGACTTTGATATTTCCCCTAGACGAATGTCTAGGGGATTTTTTTTGCGCATTTTTACCGACCTTCGCTAGCATGAATTCNCNTTTGAAACAACTCACATCACTTGTCATTTTAGTAGTGNTTTTTTTCAGTTCCTGTTCGAATGATNCAATGGATGTCGCTGAGGTCAGNAAGATTCCAGTCGTATTTCCTTTGAATGAACAACATGGAGCGCACATAACGTATAGTGATAGCGGGCAAAAGGTATTAGAGATTCGCGCAGGACTGTTGCAAGACTTNGGGAATATGGAGCCTCCTTATGTTTTCTTTGGGAACGGTATAACAGTCAATTTTTATAGTGCAAATGCAAAATCAGCCACGGTATTAAAGGCAGACACNGCGCGACAGCTGAAGAAAGAGGACTTATGGGGTATTGGGGGAAATGTAGAAGTAACGAACGGAAAAGGTGAACGAATGACCACGGAATTATTGTTCTGGGATAAAAAAGAAGAGCGTTTGTATAGTGATGCGAAGGTTCAGATTTTATCTGACGGACAGCTTATACGGGGGAAAGGTTTTGAAGCCGATCAGTCGTTTAATACTTACCGCATTTATAAGGTACAAGGAGAAATAACAGTAGACGATGAATAAGGCATTGCGATTTATAGAGATTCTGTGGCTAGGTGTAGCCGCAGTTAGTTTAGTTGAAATTTATGTCAATTGGGGTACTGACTGGCAGAACACCATTAAATTCTCTCTTTTTTTAGGGGCGGGTGTTTTCATGTACTTCCTTCGCAGGCGATCTCGTCTTAAACAAACTAAGAAGTAAACATTGGAATATCTGCTACCCATCGTACTGGCCGTATTCTTTTCTGCGCTTTTCTCAGGGCTGGAAATGGCGTACCTAAGTATCAATAAGTTACATGTAGAACTTGAACGTCAAAAAGGCGGTGTCGCGAACAAGGCTCTAGGCTACTTAGTAAATCGACCTGCTGCTTTTATTGCGGCAATTCTAGTTGGGAATAATGTCGCTTTAGTACTCTATGGAAATTACATGCACCGCCTGCTTACGCCGGTCTTTGCTGGTTGGGGTGCAATGGAATACCTTATTCTATTGTTGGAGACCTCTGTTTCAACCGTAGTGATTCTAGTTTTTGCTGAATTTCTCCCCAAAACACTTTTTCGCCAAAATGCCGAAGGACTTATGCGTTGGTTGAGTTTGCCTGCGTGGTTGCTGTTTTGGGTATTGCGATTGCCGAGCGCACTAATGCTTGGTGTAAGTCAATTCTTTTTAAAATACATATTCCGAGTAGAGGTACAAGAAGAAGCGAATGCCTTCGGTCGAATAGAGCTTGATCACTATGTTCGAGAGCGTGTCCCTCGTCTATCAGACGGTAATGAGGAGGTTGATCCGGAATTGGAAATTTTTAAAAATGCGCTAGAATTTCCAGAGACCAAAGCTCGTGAGTTTATGATTCCGAGAACTGAAATAGAAGGTGTAGAGGTGAATGAAATGCCTGATAAGGTAAGGGTATTTTTCATCGAATCAGGCTACAGCAAGCTACTCGTATATGAAGATAATATTGATAAAATAATCGGGTATGTTCATGCATTTGAGCTCTTTAAAAAGCCGGATCATCTAAAACGAGTACTTCGTCCTGTTGCATTTATNCCTGAAAGTATGCGTGCGGATGAGATACTTAATTTATTTACGCGAGAGAAGCGGAACATAGCTGTTGTATTAGACGAGCATGGAGGAACCAGTGGGATGATTACGCTCGAAGACGTTATTGAAGAAATTTTCGGCGAGATTGAAGACGAACACGATACCGAAGAATTGTTAGAGCGCCAAATAAATGATAGTGAATGGTTGTTCTCAGCGCGTTTAGACATCTCTGATATTAATGAAAAATGGGGTCTTGAACTGCCCCAAAGTGAAAATTATAATACNCTCGGAGGCTATATTTTGGACCTTTATCAGAGCCTTCCAGAGAAGGGAACTGTAGTCCGAAGTGACCAATACTTATTCCTCGTACAAAAAACTAAGGCAAACAGGTTGGAAGAGGTGCTCGTAAAAGCCAATTAATTGGCGCCAATCCTTATATTCGCAGACTCATTCATTTAATTGCAAGACAATGGCAACAATACAACGCATCAGACAGCGCTCAGGACTTTTAGTAGTCGTGGTGTTTGTAGCACTNATTGCTTTCCTCNTAGGAGATTTATTCCGCTCAGGNGGATCTAAGTTTTTTGGAGACCCNAANATCATCGGAACCGTAAANGGNCGNGATATCACACGTCNAGAACTCAGCCAGGGTATGGANGAGTTGCGTNCGGGAAATCCAGAACAATACGCAAACACAAGCAGCATTCAGCTNGCAAACTTCGTTTGGAACAATATCGTTACCGAAGAATTGCTNTCAGCNGAATTANGTGCAGCAGGNATGANCGTAAGTNAGCAGGAGNTNTATTTCGATATCATCANNAACCCAAACATTCGTCAAAATTTNGCTGGAGCGAATGGCCAGTTTGANGAAAACATGTTCAANAGNTACATCGCNCAGGTTCGNGANAANCGNGACGCTTCNGANCAATCNGTTGAGATGTGGACGCAGTGGCTNGCTTTNGAGCGNGCNGTAGCNAATCAAGCGCANAACTTCAAATACACNAATGCAATCGAAAANGCGATTTTCATGCCGACCGGNCTTGCGGAGGCTGAAATAAAGCGNGGCGATGCGCAGCATCCAGCTCAGTACGTTTATGTTCCTTACATNGATGTGAATGAGGATGAAATCGCNGTTACTGATGAAGATGCGAANCGTTACTACAACGCAAACAAAGNANATTTCGANCAGGAAGANGGCCGTAANATAGAGTTNATCAACTTCCCATTNGCNCCATCTGAANCNGATCGCGAAGCAGTNCGTGCCGAATTAGCGACCCTTTCATTGGNNTGGATGAATNANGAGGACGATTCNGTATTTGTCAANTTACACAGTGATGTTCGTTTNCANTCNGAATACTACACNNTNACAGAATTAGTCGGTACNGGTCTTGATACNCTTGTNGACGGACANTCNGTNGGTTNCCAGAAAGGNCCTATNGATTTAGGNGGNGCTTTTGCNGTAGTTAAACTNGTAGATAGAAAAATTGTCCCNGACAGTGNACANGCACGTCANATACTNATTCCATTCGCTGGAGCTACAAGAGCTGATGCTTCCATTACGCGNAATCCACAAGANGCCANAGTATTGGCNGATAGTCTGTNNGCATATCTTGAAGAGAATCCATCTGCTTTTGAATCGGTNAGTGANGNGTTTTCTNCAGACATCGTCGCAAAAGAAAAGGGNGGTGATNTAGGTTACTTCTCTCGTGGCTCGATGGCAAAGCCTTTCGAGAACTTCTGTTTCTTCAAGAAAAATGGTTCTATGGGTGTTGTGCCAACGCAGTTTGGTTGGCACGTGATTCAAGTAACAGATCAAAAAGGATCAAATGATGTTTACAAGATTGGTCAAATCATTCGCGAGATTTTACCTTCTGAAGGAACCATTCAAGACCTATACAATCAAGCTTCAGGTTATGCTGCCGAGGCGCAAACAGCAGAAGATTACCGCGTATTGGCTTCTGATAAAGGATTCTTCTTACGTCCAGCACGTAACTTAGGTCGTTTTGAAGAAGTAGTTTCAGGATTAGGTGCTGCACGTCGTGTAGTTCGTTGGGCTTGGGACGAAGAGCGTGAAGAAGGTAATATCGGATTGCTAGAGAATGATGGAAAAGGTTACGTAGTGGTAGTCTTGACAGATAAACTCAACGAAGGGACTACTTCTTTTGAATTGGTACAAGGCCAGTGTTTAGAGGCGGCTAAGAAAGATGCGAAGAAAGCATTGATTACAGAGCGTTTAGAAAATGCCTTGACGGGGGCCTCGACTATTGAAGAAGTCGCCACGGCTGCAGGTAAAGAAGTGCGTACGCTTAGTTTCCGAATATCTCAATTCAACATCGCCGGCGTCGGTAATGAAGCCGCTGTGGTAGGAACTATCTGCGGTTTAGAGCCTGGTTCACTAAGTGGCGTGATTACAGGTGAAAATGGAGCGTTTGTTGCCATTACGTCTCCTGCAACTCCTGCGCCTGTAATAGACTACTCAAATATGGCACAGAATACGCAACGCAGTATTCGAAATTTAGTTGGTACTCAGGCTTATAAGGCTCTAGAGGAAAAGGCGAAGATTGAGGATATGCGCTACATGATGTTCTAATTCGTAGCACTAAATCATAAATTTAAGAGGCGCGAGCTGATGCATTAGCATCGGCTCGCGTTTTTTATAGAAGCCTGTTACGAAAGGCGGTTCCAGCGTTCAGCGTCGAGCTTTACAAAGATGAAGAGTAAAATGGTAAAGCCCCACAGGGACGAACCACCATAACTGAAGAAGGGCAATGGAATGCCGATCGTGGGTACAAGTCCTATGGTCATACCAATATTGATGAGCCAGTGTGTGAATAGGATGCTCGCCACGCTGTAACCGTAGACACGCGAAAAGGTGTCTTTTTGCTTATCTGCTAGCCAAATAATTCGACCGATCAAAACGGCAAACAGTGACATAAGTAATGCGGTTCCTAAGAAACCCCATTCCTCTCCAATGGTACAGAAAATATAATCTGTACTCTGCTCCGGTACAAAGTTAAGTTTTGTTTGAGTACCGTTTAGATAGCCTTTGCCCGTCCAGCCGCCAGATCCTATGGCAATAAGGCTTTGAAGCGTATTATATCCTGCACCGGTAGGGTCGTCTTCAAGTCCAAGCAGTACTTTAATACGAATTTGTTGGTGAGGAGCGAGAACACGCTCCATAACTTGACCTACTGCGAAGACGGTGGCGCTTGCAATGGAGAACAGGGATGCATTAGCAGCTATAGGTCCTCGCCTTTTAGGAAGAAGTAGGAAAAGTAAAAGTGAGATACTGCCCAAAACGACGAGCGCAGTTCGTAAGGGCAAGAGTAAACCAATTATGGCGAGTGCTATTAGAGCAAGTGCAGCACCTATATAGTAACCGGGCATGCCTTCACGATAGAGCACAAGAAGGAGGCTTAAATAAACGAGTGTAGAGCCTAAATCAGGTTGTAGGCCTATGAGGAATCCTGGAATTAAGAATAAGGCCGCAGCGATTAACCTGTGCGACCAAAGTTTCATATTGGTTCTGGATTGACCTAAATAAAAGGCGAGCATTAAGGCTGTAGCAAACTTTGCAACTTCTGAAGGTTGAAGGCTAAAGGAGCCTAAAGCATACCAGCTCCGGGCGCCGCCTATTTTTTTGCCGACGAAGAGTACGCCGATCAAAAGCAAAAGGGTTAAAATATACCAGAATGGAGCGAAATTGGTCCATAAGCGGTAATTAGACAAGAGTATGCCGAGAATAATAACGAAGCTCCCGCCGATAAAAAGTAATTGCTTTCCGTATTCCTGGGAAAGGTTAAATAAAGATGCAGCCTCTTCATTATATACCGCAGAATGAATGCTAAGCCAGCCCCAAAAAACTAGTATGGTGTAACTGACCGCCACANCAGGGTCAATCTTCAGCCGGTTTCTATTTCTACGGTTCCTAGCCATTAAAAGTTTGCTTGATAGGTGCTGTCCTCTCCGTAAATGGCAACGTGTTGTTGACGGTATTCCTCGTGCAAGTCGCCTTCAAACATACGCGCTTCTAATGCGGGACGTGTAATGGTATCGGTAAGGTACATTTCAGTCATTAAACTGGCAATGGGTGCCGCCCAGCGTGACCCCCAATAGCCATTCTCAATGATAACTGCGAGTGCAATTTTAGGTTGATCCTTTGGTGCAAAACTCACAAAAATGCTATGATCTTGGCCGTGTGGATTTTGCGCCGTTCCCGTTTTTCCGCATTGCGTTATATGCGGTATTCGTGAACCTTTGGCTGTACCAGTTTCAAAAACTGCATACATACCGTCGATGACTACCTCAAAGTGTTTTGGTGCAATAGTCGTCTGTCTTGGAGTAATGAATGCCGAATCAATAGGGCCGTGATCCGATTCTTTAATAATGTGAGGGGTATAGTAATAGCCACGATTTGCTATGGCCGCGGTCATATTAGCCAACTGTATTGGGGTTGCGACTAATTCTCCTTGTCCGATCCCATTAGAAACGGAAGTAGCTCCTTTCCATGTTTTATAACCTAAAAATCGGTCGTAATAGCTTGCGTCAGGTATGAGGCCTTTGCGTCCAGTTGGTAAATCGTTCCCGAGAAAAGTACCTAAACCGAAGCTTTTAACGTGTTTGCTCCAGCGATCCATTCCTGTATGTGCGTCGCCGTTCTTATCAATGGTCTTTTGGTAGATCGTACAGAAGTAGTTGTTACAGCTCTCAGATATAGCTTCGTTTAACGCTAAAGTGCCCCCTTTACAATGACAAGCCACGTGCAGTTGTCCGAAATGGAATCCGTCATAACAGGTAATGGATGTTTTCGGAGTAATCACGCCCTCTTCTAGCCCTACTAGTGCTCCTATGAGTTTAAACGGAGATCCCGGTGGATATTCTGCTAAGATCCCGCGATCGAACAGCGGTTTATTGATACTATCATAGTACATGCGCGTATAATTCTTACTGCGCAATCGACCGACCAATTCGTTGGGGTTGTAGCTCGGTGAGGTCACTAAAGCCAATATCTCACCAGTTTCCGGCTCAATTGCCACAATAGATCCGCGTTTTCCTTTCATCAATGCTTCACCATACTGCTGTAGTTCGAGATCTATGCTACTGACTAGATCTTGGCCAGGAATTGGCATCTCGTCGTGTGCGCCGTCTTTCCAGTTACCCAGTCTGCGGTTTCGGTGATCCACAGTGAAATAGCGCTTTCCATGTGTTCCTTTTAAAACTGTTTCATAACTCTTGTCTATCCCACTTTTTCCGACCAAATCTCCCTGAGAATAGGACGGGTTTGCACGAATAAAATCGGTATTGACTTCGCCGATAAACCCNACTACATTAGCGCCATTTCGATGCGGATAGTTTCTTAGAATCCGTTTTGAAGCGTAGAATCCAGGAAATGCTTTAAGCTCGGATTTAATCTGAGTATAGGTAGATTTAGAGAGCATTTTCATGAACATGCTGCTCCGAAAATAACTGTAGTTTTTCGCCTTCTCGAGTTGCTCTCTGATTACAGAAACTTCAAGATCTAGAAGACGTCCGAGAGCCGCTGTATCCAGGTCCTTAATCAAATAGGGGCTCACCATTAAATCGTATGCTGGACTATTTCCTACGAGCAGCCGGCCGTCTCTATCGTATACATATCCTCTAGGGGCATAGAGTTTTTCCGCTGCTGTAGCATTACGCTCGGCCCTTGCGGCATAGTCGTCATTGATGACTTGCACCTGAAAAAGTCGATACAAGAAGAGTAAACCGACTAAAATTAGACCCAAGTAAAAAGCAATACTACGCGGCATATTTCTTGGAGAATAAGGCGTGAGTAATAGCGAGCAAGACTAAGGTGATCAGACTAGAAACAAAAATTCTAAACACTAGCAGAACCGGGTTATCGAAGCCATAGTTCTCTGCAGTAAAGAGGACCGTGTGATGCAGTAAAACCAGCACCGACGAAGTGGTCAAATAGGGTACTAATGCGAGATGCGAAACACCTTCGTTATCGTCAGATTTTCTATAACCAATCAATGCATTCTCTACCCAAGGTTTTGCTGTAACTAATACCAAACAAGCCAGAGTATGCGCTCCACCGCTCTGTTCGAAGGCGTCCATAATGCTGCCTACTGTAAAAGCTATAGCGTAAAGGCCTATTCTCGTGACACCGAAAGGAAGCCAAAGGAAAAACCACAAATAGAGATACGGATTGCCGTAGACCGTTAAAGGTAAATCCTGTAGAAACCCCCATTGGACAAAAAGTACTACTACCAGCCACAATATATTTTTTACAATAGTCATAGCGCAGGTACCTGTAATGAATCTAAACTCTCCACATCTTTCAATTTACTGATGTAGAGCCAGTCCATGTTTTTATAATCGGCACTTAATGCCACTTTCGCTGTCCATGTAAGGTCTTCATTGTTTTGAACTGCACTGATCACAGTACCGGTCAATGTGGATGGACCCACCGAGGTTCGGGTAAAACTATACACACTATCACCAGGCATAGGCCTGTTCTCACGTTGTATATCAATCAGTGTTGCCCAGGAAGGGTCCGTGCCGTCCCAATGTAATTCTCCCAAACCCTTTCCTGAAATGCGCGCGCCAATATTCCCTTTACTATGCAACACTGGCGTAATATGGGCGTAAGCATCACTAACTTCTACAACAGATCCTATCCAGCCGTTTGCGGTCATTGCACCCATTCCTGGCCGAATACCATCTCTGCGACCGGCATGAACGATAATGTAATTGTTCCTTTTAGTATATGAATAGTCAACGACTCGTGCCGGTATGAAATCGTAGTCTGTAGAATTTGAAAAATGATTTGCAGAAGCCTTTGTTCCTCCAGAGCGAAGTCTTGCATTCTCGCGGGCCAATTCCTCATTGATTGCTTCGAGTCGCCAATACTGCTTCCAGCCAGATAAGCCATTGTGAACTGTGGCAGCTGCACCGAAACCCACATTGTTTAATCTATGTTCTGCAACAGGATTTTTAAGCGAATGGCGCAATAGCGCAATGAGCACGAAGACTATGAGCAACAGAGTGCTTCGATACTTTGCCAAGAAAAGTATCAGTTGCCGCATAGTAGTTTATTATTTAACTTTCTAATATCGTCTTGAAGTGTTCGATGTTTTTCAACACGATACCCGTTCCTCTTACAACAGCGCGCAAAGGATCTTCCGCTACATAAACCGGTAAGTCGGTTTTTGCCGAAATACGCTTGTCTAAACCGCGTAGCATTGAACCGCCGCCGGCAAGATAGATTCCGCTATTGTAGATATCTGCTGCCAATTCAGGAGGCGTATTACTCAACGCTTCCATCACAGCATCTTCAACGCGCGTAATACTTTTCTCAAGGGCACGGGCCACTTCCATATGAGTAACCTGTACTTGCTTTGGCTTACCAGAGAGAAGATCGCGTCCTTGAACGGAATAAGGTTCCGGAATTTCGTCTAATTCTTCTTGAGCCGCACCGACTGCAATTTTAATATTTTCTGCGGTACGCTCGCCGACATATAAATTATGTTGAGCGCGCATGTACAGGGCAATATCGTTGGTGAATACATCACCTGCAACCTTAATACTCTTATCACAGACAATACCGCCCATAGCCAATACTGCAATTTCAGTTGTACCGCCACCGATGTCAATGATCATGTTACCTTTCGGTTCTAGAACATTCACGCCTATACCTACAGCGGCTGCCATGGGTTCGTGAATCAAGTAGACTTCTTTAGCATTAGCTCGTTCTGCAGAGTCCTTAACCGCTCGCTTTTCGACTTCAGTGATTCCGGAGGGAATACAAACTACCATTCTTAAACTAGGCGGGAACAAACGCTTTTTAAAGGAAGGTATGCTCTTAATGAGCTCACGAATCATGTGCTCAGATGCTTCGAAATCTGCAATGACACCATCTTTCAGCGGTCTTATCGTTTTAATGTTTTCATGCGTTTTACCGTGCATCTGTCTCGCCTCTTGCCCAACGGCAATGATCTGACCCGTACGACGGTCTTGTGCAACGATAGACGGGGAGTCAACTACCACCTTGTCTTGATATGTGATAAGCGTATTGGCTGTACCCAAGTCAATCGCTATATCTTCTGTCATGAAACTAAACCAACCCATGTGCTGAAGGTAATAAAAATTAGTGTTTGAAGTGACGAATTCCGGTGGTAACCATAGTCATTCCGTTTTCATCACAATAGGTAATACTTTCTTTGTCACGAATGGAACCCCCAGGCTGAATGACACAGGTGATTCCGGCATTATCGGCGATCTCTACACAATCCGGGAATGGAAAAAATGCATCAGAAGCCATGGCAGCACCCTTAAGGTCAAATTCAAAGCGTCCTGCCTTTTCAACCGCTTGATTCAAAGCGTCGACACGTGAAGTTTGCCCCGTTCCGCTCGCAAGTAGTTGACCGTCTTTCGCGAGGACGATGGTATTGCTTTTTGTGTGTTTACAGACTTTAGCTGCGAAAATCATATCTGCGATTTGCTTTTCAGTTGGAACCAATTTTGTTACGGTCTCCATGTCCGCTTCAGCCTCCGTCAATGCATCTTTAGCTTGAACGAGTGTTCCATTTAAAACGGTACGGACATTAAATGCCGGTACTTCGTAATCTTTTAAAAGCAGTAACACCCGATTTTTCTTTGAGCGTAATACCTCCAAAGCGTCGTCGTCGTATGCAGGTGCAATAAGAACTTCAAAAAACAATGAATTCATTTTCTCTGCGGTTGCCTTGTCAACCGTTCTATTCGCGGCAATAACACCGCCAAAAGCGCTTACCGGATCGCCTGCTAAAGCATCATCCCAGGCTGCTGCTAGAGTGGTACGTGTAGCTAGGCCGCACGCATTATTGTGTTTAATGATTGCGATAGTAGTGTCGTCAAACTCTCTGATGAGATTGACTGTGGCATCAATATCCAAAAGGTTATTGTAGCTCAATGCTTTTCCATGAATCTGTTCGAGTGCATCTTCTAGATTACCGAAAAATGCGGCTTCTTGGTGCGGATTTTCCCCGTAACGCAAGGTTTGCTTTTTGCGGTTGCTCATTTTAAGATCCAGGCGATCACCTGCAAAATAGCGGTGAATGGCTGTGTCGTAATGGCTGCTTTCATCAAACGCTTGTATTGCATAGCGGCGACGAACCTGTAATGTTGCACCCCCTTCACTTTGTAAAACAGCTAACGCATCTTCGTATTGCCCCATGTTTGAAATGATCCAGCAATCGTTGAAGTTTTTAGCAGCTGCACGGATCAACGAAATCCCCCCGATATCTATTTTATCGATGATGTCTTGTTCCGGTGCACCCGAGGCTACCGTCGCTTCAAAAGGGTAGAGGTCAACGATCACTAGGTCGAAGTAAGGAATATCAAATTCACTCATCTGCGCCTTATCACCATCGTGTGCTCTTCGTGCCAAAATTCCGCCAAAAACTTTCGGATGTAAGGTTTTTACACGACCTCCTAAGATGGAAGGGTATGAAGTCAAATCTTCAACGCGTTCAACGGCAATGCCGCGATCTTCAATAAAGGCTTGCGTTCCACCTGTAGAATAGATTGTTGTACCCATCTCTTTTAGGGCATCAACTATAGGACCTAAGCCGTCCTTGTGAAATACAGAAATTAAGGCGTTTTGGATGCGCATCAACGTGTGTGTTTTTGAAAAATAATGGAAGAAACAAAAGTAATGTTTTCATGCCGTGGGATTGTCTTTTTATTCTGCTAATTTTGAAGGAAATCCTGACCACATTGCTACTGCTATTAAGACTTATTCGAGAAAGTGTTTTGTTTGCTATTATTTCGTTGGCAGCGAATAGGTTACGCACGCTATTATCGCTGCTGGGTATTACCATTGGCATCTTTGCGATCATCCTGGTTTATTCCATAGTAGATTCCTTAGAAAAGAATATTAGAGACAGCGTAAGCCAGTTAGGCGATAACGTCGTGTACATACAGAAATGGCCGTGGGGCGGGGGCGGTGAGTACGCTTGGTGGAAGTACCTAAATCGCCCTGTTCCGCTGAAAAATGAATCGGAACTGCTACGTAAACGCAGTAAATATGCTGAAAACATCGCTTTTGGAAGTTCTTTAAATGGGACTACAGCAAAATTTGAAAGCAATAGCACAAGTGGTATCGAAGTGCTCGGCACAACATTTGAATACGCACAAATATGGGATTTTGAGCTTGCCCAGGGCCGTTACTTCACGGAATTAGAGATGAGTGCCGGTAGGCCTTATTGTATTATTGGGGCAGATATCGCTGAAGGGCTTTTTCCCTATCGTGAGAACTGTGTTGGTGAGCGCATCACCATTGAAGGCCAAAAACTAACGGTAATCGGGGTATTTGAAAAAGTCGGCCAGAGCCTAGTAGGTCAAAGCTATGATCGCCAAGCGCTTGTGCCTTTTACCTTTGTACGCACTGTGGTCAATACGGATCGGAACGATCAAAACCTGATTATGGTAAGCGCTAAGCAAGGTGTGCCTTTAGATCAATTAAAAGATGAGCTCACTGGAATCATGCGCTCTTTGCGTCGACTGCGTCCTGGAGCGGATGATGACTTTGCACTGAACGATCCGTCGCTCATTAAAAATCGGTTAGATTCTCTTTTTGGGGTGTTGGGTCTAGTCGGCACAGTCATCGGAGGATTTTCCATATTGGTTGGCGGTTTTGGTATTGCCAACATCATGTTTGTGAGTGTGCGAGAGCGTACAAACGAAATCGGTATTCAAAAAGCGCTAGGAGCGAAGAACTTTATGGTTCTTTTTCAATTCCTAACCGAGAGCGTTGTGCTTTGTTTGATTGGGGGAATTATGGGCTTAATACTGGTTGCCTTAGGCGCCTATGCCGCGACAAAAGCCTTTGATTTTGAAATTGCTTTAAGCTTATCCAACGTTATTGTTGGTATTGGTTTAAGTGCATTGATTGGCTTGATTTCAGGCTTTGTTCCAGCATGGATGGCGGCCCGCTTGAATCCGGTAGATGCTATTCGAATGAACGCTTAGGTTACAATCGGTCGGCAATAAAATGTGCGACCCATTCTAAAAGTTCATGGTCTTTAGCTGTAAACGGGTCGAGTTCATGAGAGTCGATATCGATCTGTCCTACCAATTTTTTTTGAGCGTAAATAGGAACGACAATCTCACTTTTTGTAGCCAAACTGCAGGCTAGGTAATTATCTTGAGCGTGTACATCTGGGACTTCAAAGGTTGCTCCTGAGAGCGCTACTTGACCGCAGATTCCTCGTCCGTAGGGAATGCTTGTGTGGTCTGTTGCGGCTCCGACATACGCCCCCAATTCTAATTGACTTGTGCTATTGTTCATCCAATAGAGACCGGTCCAGTTGTAGTAGGATATCTGTTGGGCCAGTATGAGTACAGTTGACTTCTGAAGAGCTTCACCACGCAGATTCGCTACTTTATGGAGTTTAGCTTTTATTTTTTCCAATTCAATAGATGTCATAACAGCAATATTGTTGATAGAATAGCCGGATAATTGAGTAAACGTAGCACGGTTATTGCCTTTCAAGTGCGAAATTAGCAACAAATTGCGTCTAACTGTTGTTAGTGTGGATATTAATTGAAAAACCTAAACATGAGAAAACTATTATTTTCATTTGTATTCTTAGGATTCGTCACGTCTGGTTATGCCCAGTCCACTTCGAATGAATCTATAAGCTTACAAGCCTGCCAAGCAGATACGATCGTATTCAGCTTTGATATCACTTCGCCTTATAACATAGGAAACACTTTTTCAGTAGAAATGAGTGATGCCAGTGGAAACTTTACTGGAAATTTTGTCAGTACCAGCGCATTGTTGGCCTACGGAGTTAGCGTTGGAAATGAAATAGAAGTTTTGATCCCTGATAACTCAAGCCAAGGACTATATAAGTTTAGAATGATTAGTTCTAATCCGGTTTTGGTGAGCGATACTATCTCAAACGTAATAATTGGTGCTAATCCCCAAACAGGTTTTTCAGCGTTCAACTGGTTTGATAAGGCTGGTGAGCTAACCTTTTGTGAAGGCGATACAGCCTTGCTTGTGGTCGATGCGCCTCCTGCAGGTCAGTCGTATACCCAACAATGGCTTAGCGGCGGTGCCCCAATTGCCGGCGAAACAGGAGATACACTATTCGTTGTTGCTTCAGGAACTTATGGAGTTGAAGTGAGTTCTAACCTTTGCGATGCTACTTCAATGGATACAGTAGTGAATTCGTATTTGCCTTCGGCTGCAGTTTTCGCACAGGGTGGTGCGGGAATTAATTTTGTAGGTATAGATTCCATTCGCATGTGTAAAGGGACTATTGCGACGCTAGAACATTTTGGTTTTCCAGCCCCAGGAATCTTAGGTTTTGAATACCAATGGTTAAAAGACGATAGTGTAAATATATTCGGTCAACCAGTGATTTACCCGGTTCAAGACGACACGTTAAGTTCTATTACCGTGGATACTTCAGGTACTTGGTATTTGGAGGTAACCTCATTACCTGGCGGTTGTAAGGATACTTCAAAAGTTTTTACTGTTATTGTCGATACTGTTCCAGCTACCGCAACAGTAGTACAGAATTGGCCATGGCAAAGCTTACCATCGAGTACATTGTGTTTGACGGACTCAGCGCTACTTACTGCGCAGGATACAGTATTAGGAAGTACTTGGGAATACCAATGGCAAATCGCCTATCCTTCTGGATCTAGCAGTTGGTTGAATTTAGCCAATGACACCATGCCTTGGATGGTAGTAGATACCTCCATCGTAGCCGATACGGCAGATTACAGGTTGCTCATAACAAATGAGGCTTGTTCATACATTACCAATGAGCAGACCATCAATTTTGTGAATTTCCCAACCATACTCATTCAACCGGGAGATTCTCTAGGTATATGTGTCTACGATAGTGTTTTAGTGAGTTTGCAAAGCAACGCATTGAATTTTGCTTGGAACGGAGGTTTATTTACTGGAAAGCAGAATTTCCTCTCTGTACCAGGACAGTATGTGATTGAAGCTTTCGGAGTAAATCAATGTAAAACGATTGATACAATCGACATCTACAATTACACCTTAGTGGCAGCAGCTTCGGCCAATCCACCAGTCATTTCTCCCGGAGAATCAACAGTACTATCTGCTACAGGCGGGGTATCCTACTATTGGTTCGCAGATGCGCCTTCCTATTACAGTAACCAGCAGTCTTCAACCACGGAGGCGTTGCCCTCTGTCGATACCATAACGTACTTCATACAAGTTGAAGATCTCAATGGATGTGAGGATACAGCAAGCGTTCAGGTATTTGTTATTGAGCAAGATTCTGCAATTATTTATTCCAACACCTACGGAAACATTCAAAACGTCATTACGCCAAACGGCGATGGACGTAATGATGTACTCGACCTTAGCGGTATTACTGCAGGAGACGATTGTGAATTTACAGTATACACCCGCTGGGGTACACCAGTATTCAACCAGGAGGTATACAATAACGCGTGGGGTGGAACAACCGATGGTGGCTCTGCACTCGAAGACGGAACGTATTATTTTGTGTTGACCCACAATAATGAGATACGAGTGAAATCCGCGGTAACCATCTTAAACAACTTCTAATCATGAAAAAGTTAGTATTTACACTCGCATTAGTTGTAACAGGTTGGACAGCTCATGCTCAGCAACTTCCCTTAGTTTCAAATTATTTGAATACTGCACATCTCTTTAATCCTGCCTTCAGCGGCCTCGATGGGAAAACTGAGATTACCGTATTGAATAGACGTCAATGGACCGACATTCAGGGCGCTCCCGAAACGCAATTTATGGCGTTCAATGGCAATCGTGAAGACCTGAAGTTTGGGTATAGCGGATATGCGTTCAACGATGTAACTGATATTGTATCACGCGCAGGATTCTACGGTTCCTACGCGTGGCATGTCAAGTTTACGGATCAAAACAGCCTCAGCTTAGGTCTGGGTGCAGGCTACGTAAACAATACCATAAACGTGGGTGGAATTCGTGTACAGGATGATTTAGATCCCGTGTTGTTTTCTGCATTAAATAGAGCGAAGTTTGATTTGAACTTTGGATTTAATCTTAAGTTCGGTGATTTCTCTTTCGGTGCAGCGGTGCCTAACATTTTGGCACCGAAGGTGGACTTTTCGGACAATTATGTGATCAGTCCATTCCAGTACCAATACATGCGTCATTATGTAGTGAATACACAGTACGATGTGAATTTGCAAAAAGGTTTGATGACTTTGAGTCCTTTTGTAACAGTACGTGCAAACGAGGTAACTATTCCTCAGGTAGATGCTGGTTTAATGTTCAATCATAAAGAGTACTTCTTCATTGGTGCGGCCTACCGTTCCTCTTATGCAGTCACTGCTAATACGGGTGTGCATTTGACGGAAAACATCACAATGGGTTATGCTTATGATTTTTCTTTAAATACGTACGGTTTTGCATTGGGTAATTCGCATGAGTTTATGCTTCGCTATTCCTTTGGTGAAAGCAAAAAAGATAAGCGATTGGAGAACGAGCTCAAAAAATTGAAGGACCGCCAG
>NYXD01000006.1 GCA_002685435.1 Cryomorphaceae bacterium
TCTCTAAATGAAAGACGGTCTTCGCGGTAGCTACCAAACAGTACTTTTTTAGTAGAAGTCGCTCTGCGGTACTGACGAATATCATTTTTCATGTCTTGACCCGAGCGCAGACGGATGTTCGTGCGGTCATTGATGTGGTAGGTAGCATTTATATCTCCCAAAAGACGCGATGCGTTGAAGCTATTCGTGTTTTCATTGACAATAAGAAACGGGTTGTTTCCCCAAAGTTCCTCAACGTAAGATTGCTGAACGTTTTCTTGTCCTGGCTTCCAGTATTCGCGCAAATCATCGATTGGCGTATTACGTGGTATCCAAAGAAAAGAATACATTACAGAAGAACTTTCATCGTACCCAGCGTTTGGTACATTGTCTGAACCCGAACCTACATACATCGCGTTTGCTCTGAACTCTAAGCGATTATTAAAGAGTTTTTTACCCATTGAAGTTTGAAGCGTATTCCGATTCAAGTCAGTGTTAGGTACAATACCTCGTCTGTTAAGCTGGGTTCCCGAAAATCTGAAATCACCATTTTCATCCGCATGAGATATGCTTATGTTATTGTTCGTACTTACTCCGGTTTGAAAGAAGTTACGCATGTTATCAGGAGCGGCTTCGAAAGGCACTGCGTCACCGTCAGAGTTAAACACTTTTACATTTTGGCCATTTGTACGTGGTCCCCAGTTTTCACCAAAAGCGTCGTAGTAATCACCCGTATAAGTGGCACCATCGTTGTAACTGTATTTACCACCGCCACCGTTACCAAACTGGTCTTGGAAATTGGGTAGTTTTAGAGGTGTTTCAAGCACAGTGTTAGAATTCACACTCACGCCCCAGCCCTTACTGTTTTTTCCTGTTTTAGTAGTAACGTAAATAACCCCATTCGCAGCGCGCGAACCGTATAATGCGGCGGCAGCTGGTCCTTTCAAGACAGAAATATTTTCGATATCGAAAGAGTTAATAATCTGAGCACCATTACCAAAGTCAATGGTTGAAGATCCGTTCAGACCATCGCCTGGAGAAAATAAACCGTTCGTAATGGGTACGCCGTTTACAATAAAGAGTGCTTGGCTGTTTCCGTTCAATGACGTTTGTCCACGAATGGTCACGTTTGATGAAGCAGTAGGACCTGCGGAACCACCAGTAACATATACTCCAGCGAGCTTTCCGCTGAGGTTGTCTACAGCATTTGGTGCCGGTACTGAGGCAATGTCTTTACTCTTCAGCCCTTGAACGGCATAGCCTAAGGCACGCTCTTCGCGCGAAACCCCTAAGGCGGTAATGACTACTTCTTCTAATTGGATCTCTGACGGAGTCAAAGTCACATTTAAAATGGATCTGCCCGAGACGTCAACGGTCTGCGTTTCAAAGCCGAAATAACTGAAGACCAATTTTGTTTGGCCATCATACAATGCAATGCTGTACTGGCCCATGGCATCAGTCAACGTTCCTTCCTGACCGTTTAAAACAGTCACTGAAGCACCTATTACAGGGTCTCCAGAATTATCTGTTACGGCTCCAGTGATTTTTTGCTGGGCCCATCCANATTGAGCGAACCCAATGAATAGAAAGAGAAATGCAATAAAATGTGAATAACGATTGTGTCGTTTTCGCATAATTAAAGATGTTTTGAGGAATAAAGTATAAACCCAACTAAGCCAATCCTAAAGGGCCTAATGGAACGACAGATTCTCTGTCAATAAGTGTAAGAAGAGGGGTGCTAAGGTTTAATTAGAACACACCGTAAGTACAAGGAGTAGAAATTTGCGCGCCGAAAGGAAAGGCGTGCTTTGAATTTGTTTGAGACTGTGGCTTAGAGGTGTAATCGTCTTCAGCAATAAAATCTACGGGATCGATTTTTAAGATATAGTCTTCGATCGGAAAAGATTCCGTGACTGTATTCGTAAATTCTATAGTGGTGAGGAGATTTTGCGAGTCTTCCATGAGAAATCGAAGGTATGAAAAGTATAGGAGGTGTGCAATTTTGAACGCGCGCCTTATCGCAGATACGCCTGTTATTTAAGAAATTGAATCTTACCTTCGCTGTCTAGACCAACAGAAAGTCAACTTTTCCATTGAAATCGATTGCTCCAAAGGCCCTTCAACAGGTTCTCCATTATTTCAGCTTCTTTAACCATGCATTGTCTGCTAAGGAGATCTTTCGTTATATCGCTGTTCCAGCATCGCTGGATACGGTTAAAGAAGGGTTGCAGTTGCTCGCAAGCGAAGGTTTAGTATACGAAAAGCAAGGTTGGTTTGCATTAGATTCGGAATCACTGGAGTTGCGCCTAAAGCACGAGAAATTGAATAAAAAACGACTGAAATTGGCGCGTAGAGTAGGAAGATTTATTGCGCTCTTTCCTTTTGTAAGAGGCGTTTATTTAAGCGGGTCACTCTCAAAATCTGGCGTCCAGTCAAAGGATGACGACCTTGATTTTTTCATATTAACAGCTTCTAATCGTGTCTGGACCTCGAAGTTCTTTTTGATTGCGTTTAAGAAAATATTCCTTTTGAATTCGGAGAAGTACTTCTGTATCAATCTTTTAATGGATGAAAACCAATTATCTTTAGCCAAACGCAACCGTTACACCGCTACGGAAGTAGTATCCTTGGTGTCACTAAAAAATGTGCAGGGTCTCGAGCAATTCCTCGCTGCAAATCATTGGGTAAAAGAGTATTTTCCGAATGTGGCACTACCCGAAAAATCTCCGGTTGAGTCAGGATATACGCTAATAGTAGAACACATTTTAAATAGTCTGTTGGGCGGGACCTTTGAGCAGTGGTGTAAAGATCGGTTCACGGTCCACATGCGCACGCACACGGATTCGGAAGAAGGCTATTTTGAGGCAGAGACCCACAGTTCTGCTTATTTTCCGCAGAGTGTGGAGCAAAGATTAATGAAGCATTTGCAAAATTTTGAAAATGAATAGAAAAGAAATAGTCATTGCATTACTCTCTGGATTGATGCTTTTTGTGGTTGCGATGATTCGCCCTGTACAATATGCTGCCGAAGCAACTTTTTTTGTTCCGCTCACATTGCTGGAAAAGCAAATTGAGCAAAATGGGATTGGTTTCGGATCGCCGATAGAAGTTGATGCGCATATAGAATTAATGCAGAGTCCNGTCGTATTAAAAACGATAGAACAACGATTCGATGAACNNTTTAGCCTTTCGGTTCGTAAAACTAGAAATGGTGCCGTAGCCGTTGAGGTGCGTTCTGTGGCAGCTGACCTTTCTGCAGCTATTGCGAATCATGCNGTAGCAGTAACAGACTCTATCAAGCAGTCGATGTTGCGACAAAATGTGGGTATGAGTTTCGATGTGATGNCAGAGCGTAAGTTCGCCCTTCAAGCTGAAGAAAGTACATTGAGAATAGCATTGGACTCTCTAAGGTTTGCTGCACAATCCGATTCATTGGCCTATGCCGCGCTNATTTTCAGAAAAGAACGTCAGTATGGNACTGCNGTAGTAGAATTGACTAATGCNGAGCGCAAACTGGAGGAATTGAAATCTTATGCGGATGCCCCGGCGCCGAAATCATATAGTATTTCGCCTGCAATGCCCGTTGAGAAACCGGTGGGTCTTCCTGCATGGGTTATCGGAATTCTGGGTGCCGTTCTTGTCGCAGGTGGATTAAAATTGTGGGCTACCAGCACATCTTAAACGTGATGCAAAAGTCCACAGCTTCCATAGTCTTTAGCTTACTATTACTACTGCTCGCTGGCACACTGTATTTAGACGCGTATTGGGAGTTGATTTGGAGTGTATTAGCCATTATTAGCCTAGCTTACGGAGTTGCAAAAAAGCAAGCCCTATACCAATTACTCTGGGCCGTAGCATGCATCGCACCGCTCTCAATAAAGCTTAGTTTACCGTTTGCAGAACTCTATTTTCCGATAGAATTTATTGCAAGTGCAACTGCCCTTTCAGTACTATTTTCAGTTGTGCCTCAAGGGAATGTGAGATGGTTCATGAAATACCCGTTGCCATTGTTCTGGCTGATTTCTTTTCTACCGGGTATCTATTGTTCGGATCTATTAAACACCAGCTTAAAATTTACCGCGCTTAACGGGGTATTCGTTTTTGCATTTTATTACGGAATAGTACTGTTGGCCGAACGTGGAAAAGCACTACCGTACTTTCTTTTTATTGGGGCATTAGTGCCGGTGACACTGGTGGGAGTATATAATTTTGCTCAGTTCGGGTTCAACCCAATAACCATCTCAGGCATCTTTAAACCGTTTTTTTACAGTCATACCATGTATGGCGCAGTGATGGCTTTTATTGCTGCTATTGCCCTAGGTAATCTTCGTCAAAGAAGTCTTTGGAAATGGATTTTNTTAAGTAGTCTCGTTCTAACGTTATTCAGNGGATCTCGTGCCGCGCTCTGGTCGGTGGTATTCATGTTGATCTTGTATATATTGGTCCAATTACCACCCATCTTTCGCTTTGCTTTCCCGGTCTTAGTCATCNGCGGNTATTTGTTTTTAGGNGGNGTAGCAAAGGTGGAAGAAGCCTTCGCCTACAATAACTACGAAAGCCACGACCCACAAGCCTCGCTGGTTGAAAAAAGTATGTCTGTCACCAATGTGCAGACCGATGCAAGTAATATCGAAAGACTCAATAGATGGGTTTCAGCGCTCAGAATGTTCGAAGAGCATCCCTATTGCGGCTTTGGTCCAGGTACCTACCAGTTCACCTACATACCGTTTCAGGACAAGCGCTTAGAGAACCGCCTAACGGTAAGAAACCCCGATGCTCCACCTCCAGGATCTGGTGGAACAGCCCATTCAGAACTGCTTCTTCAGCTCAGTGAAAATGGTATATTGACGCCATTGATTTTTTTACTCATGTGGATGCGTTGGTGGTACTTTGGTTTTTTTAGTATTGCCAAACGAAGCCCATTACTNCCNTTGTTTCTTGGNTTAAGNACNTACTTTTTNCACATGCAGTTTAATAATTTCTTGAACCAACCTGTATTTGCCTTTTTGTTTTGGGCAACCGCGGCTTATTTTGATTTTCAACTAAGTAGCAAAGACGATGAGTTATTACGATAACGTAGGTAACTACTACGATAAAGATGCGGTAGATTTTGAACAACGCTACCACGAGAACCCGGCGCTTCAACGTATCCGTCAAAGCTTTCGACAGCATACAAAAGCCTACGAACAAGCTACCGTTTTAGAGGTAGGCTTCGGCCCGGGATTTGATCTCGTTCATTTTGCAGAACAGTTTCCTCAGCGGAAGTTTTACGGCATTGATATTTCTGCGGAAATGGTCCGTTTGACCCAGGACAAGATCGACCGTATGGGATTAAAGAATGCGTGGGTGGCAAAAGGCAGTGTGGAAGATATAAAAGAGCTTTTTCCGGAGGTCCAATTCGATATGATCTATGTTTTTTTCGGTGCCTTAAACACGGTGAATGATCTCGAAGGTGCGTTTGCAGATNTGCGCGCGGTCACATCATACGGCGGCCGCATGGTCCTCACCTTCGTGAATAAATACTACATCGCGGGGACGATNATAGAACTATTGAAGTTAAAACCAAAATTTGCCTTNGCGCGGTGGAAGAAAGTATGGGGCGGGTATTCGCCTACAAACTTTCTGGCTAGCCGATGTTACCGACCTGGACAGATAAAAAAATTGGCCCAATTAAAGTGTACCTATTCACGTGGATACAGTGTTTTTTATCCTGCTTGGTACTACCATAAATTCCATAGGTTCATTCCAAAAAGTGTGCTGCACCTGCTTTGGCAGTTGGACGAACGCATCGCCAGAACTGCATTGGGGAAATTAGGAGAATACATGCTCTACACTTTCGAGAAAAAGAATTAGGATTTGGCTTGGAGTCGTCCGATGGTCGATTCAACTAAAGCTTTTAGATCTATATGCAGTGGCTCGTATGCCGAGCGCCAGTGTTCATGTTTTGTTGTCACGGGAGTCGAAGACGTCAGCGCCTCAAAGACCGTTGTGCCAAACTTGTTTATCGTTTCGCTAGCAGATATTTTCATTGTCGTGGTTTGTAGGTACTGTGCGACCAGTACTGCAAAATCCTTTTGTTTAATGGGCTCAAACCCGAAAAGATTAGCACTTTGGTTGGGCATGCCGTGCTCCATGAGATGGGTAAGTTGGCCTGCGCAATCTTCCACAGAAATGATGGACATGAATTGGTTACCATCGCCGTAGATGGGGACTTTTCCCGAGCGTATTGTAGGCTTGTAAAAGAAGTGCTCGAACCAAGAATCTGGACCTAAAATCCATCCCGGACGTGCGATTCGAACGTCCATATTTCCAGTCTCGGCAGCTTTGACCCACGGTCGCTCAGCATATTCATAGGCCCTTGCATAAGCAATCGGAAGAAGAGCAGCATCTTCATTGACACAATCTACTGTATTGCCATACATCAGGGTTCCGCTACAATAGACAACGGGTATTTTAGTTTGTGCTCCTTTAATTAACCGGATGAGGCGTTGATTCGCTTTATACCCCTTACGAGCAGCGATTCGGCGAGAGCGGTCGTTGCTCCCGGCCATACGCGCACAATGGTAAATGGCATTTGGAGGATATTTTTCAAAAAGTGTAAGAGGAATTGCATGCAGAGGAAACAGGTGGAAATTAGTTCGCTCCATGATCCACGGCAAAATAGTTTTCTGACCTAAAGTTATGAGTTGTCCGGTCCAATTCGATTTCGCCCGTTGGGTAAATAGCCGGTGCGTGACCAGTTGGCCCACATACCCGGTGGCCCCTAAAACCCATTTATTCTCACTCTTTTTATCTTCCATATCCTTGCGAAAGTANTGGAAAGTGCCGCTGATTCTGCGCTTTAGTTTGCTAGAATGTCTGCGTATTTTAAGACGTGCGAAGGACCTTCAACTTATAACCGTTTGTAGTTTTGGACGAATTCCTCCCCGGTTGACACGTTAACATAAGTCTGTTGAATCATGTCTGCTCCAACTTTTGCATAATTGACAGACCATTCTCCTACGTATCCTTCAATAGAGCCTGCCTGAACAACTTCCGTTACGTTTCCATCTCCGTTGTCAATAAATGCACCATAGCCGAAGTCTGCATGTTCTGTAGAATCATCAGACCACGCATGAAACCATACGAAATGTCCACCACCTATCATTTTAATTTCATTGAAGTCGCTCACGCCTTCAACTTCGTTTCTTGAACTGAGCTTCCATAATCCATCATAAGGCGAAGCGTTACCCTCAAGCGCATTCCAGCTTTCGATCAGGTCTATACTTGAGCTGTCTTCCATTTGCATGCCCTTAATTTCTTGCTCGAATCCTAAGGTAGTTTTAACGATACTTAGTTCAAACACCATACCTGAATCTACCGCTCCATTTACATCATAAACCGGGGTTTCGTAGAGTTTGCCGTTTCTGGTTTCAACAGTACCGGCCGCAAATGATGGGGTTTTCTCAGCAGCGTTCCATGAGGCGAACATATACCGTCCTCCTGAGTATATTTTTATTTGCTCTTGCTCAATGGTAGTACTTGAGTCTGAAAAGGTCCAAACGGCTTTATCCAAAGAATAAGCGCCGTCCGCTAGAATGGGCGGTTCCGGGGCTGACACGAGGTCTTCTTGTGGTGCTGCGCAGGAAATAGCGAGTAACCCTGCAGCCACCAAAAATGTGGTTGTTTTCATAATGTGTTGGTTTTGTTCTTTTTAAAGATAAGAAAATAACCAATTGATTATGAGGTGTTTGTTAATGTGGTACGGGTCCTTGAATCCCCGCGTTAATTTCAATGTCGATATAGTTTTCTTGAGGGGTTATGGGACATGAGTATCCGTCGGTGTAGGCACAATAAGGATTGTATGCATAATTAAAATCCAAAACCATGGTGGTTCCTTCGGGCTTGGTGATGTCCATAAATCGGCCAGTACCGTAGGTGCTCACCCCCGTAGTTTTATCCATGAAAGGAAGGAAGAGGTGGTCCTGATATTCTTCCATGGCCATCAACCTTTTGCTTTGGTAGAGGAATAATTCCAAAGTTTGTCCGCGCAGTTCAAAGGTTGCCTTGGCATAACGACGGTATTCTCTGTTCACCCCTGAGCTGGTGGCCATGTTGAACCACGGTTCATTTTCGAGCACTTCAATTTTCGCCTCAGCGGCCATCTCTGGATTGTAGCTAAAGAATTCATGTCCGTGGAAAGCGGCGCGTTCTTTTGGGGTTAGAGGACTGGTGGTGGAATCGGTATAAAAATCGTCCAGTTCCTGTTGGTACTTCAACACCTCTATGCGTTCCGTTGTGGCCAATGGAACTAATTCTTCAACAACTTCATTCGGAACCTCGAAGCTCAAGCTGTAGTGGTCTATTTTTGGTCCATCGCTCGTGAGTTGAATAATGCCCACACCTCTGCAGATTCCCATATGGGGTGAATTTAGTCGCTCGTTGAACCATAGTACCTCACCTTTACGGTACCAGTAGCGTTCGAATGCTTCGAAGGTCCAAGCACTTTCTCTATGGAAATACGGTGCTGCCCATTCTCTGAACTCAACCGCAGTCCAGTATTCACTCCCGTCGGTGCCCTGGAAGATGCTTTGGTCGTTGTAAAATGCTCNGAAATAACTAGCCGAATCTGCCTTTGAAGCTGCCAGATGCCAGTTATCGATAAACTCATTTAGCGTTNATTCGTTGAGGTGCGCACTGCGAATCTCTTCCGCCATGTAATGGCCTAGACGACTGTTTCCTTCATCATTTAAGTGCAGATTATCGTAAATAAACATGTCTGAATCGACCTGTCCATTGTTATTGGTGAGCCAAGGCCAGCAATCCATGAAGTGGTAATTATAAGCCCCGGTTAATTCTTCGAGTCGATTGTTCACTGCCTTGTACCTCGCGAGGTGCTCCCACCGTGAAGGCGAAGGTTTGGGTGAAAGAAGAAATACAGGAAGCTCAGGATGTGTATGTTGGATCCAATTCAGAAGCGCTAAGCATCTGATATGGATATCATTTACAGGCCTTAAGTTTCCGTCTTCTTCTAAATGTACAATATCGTTATCCCCTTCATAGATTACCAGGATATCCGGATTAGTAGCAGAGATCAGTCGTTCTTTGTAACGCAGTAAATCATCGAAACACGAGCCTCCGATGCCGGCATTGACCACCTCATATTCCGGGAAGCTTTCTGCCATGTCGTTCCAAAGCCGAAAGGTGGAGCTTCCGGCAAAAACAATCCTAGTTTTCTCGTGAGGTAGCTTCTCGGCTTTTTTAATAATCCGTCGCACATCACGGTCGTAATTCTGACCACATTGCCCAGAGGCGATCGGGGTAATTAGGAATGAAATGAAAAGAGTAAGTAGAATACTTGTGCGCATGGTTAAGATGTTAAGGCGAAACCTTAAAGTTAATTTCTTCAAGATTGTCNTGNNGNTTAAAAGGTGAATAAAACCCCTTTAGTCTGTGAAATAGCGTTTTGTCCTGTAATTGTCCGGCGTTGGTCTTAAATGTAGTTATTATCATTGTCAACGGTAAACTTAANGGCTCNGAAAGCCNTGATTTTACAACTGTTTCAGTCAGTTTTGAGTGCGATGTATGTCGTTTTCATTCCGCTGTTATTTAATAATCCTTTCGTTTACGAGGGGCTAACGGCCTGAAACTTCGATTAAATGTATTTCTGACCTATTAAAATTAAAAGTCCTGCGAAACGGGGATTTTAGAATGAAGACAAACAAAGAAATTTACTTAGGCGCACAAAAATTGGCCACCTCTTTCGATGAAGTTAGCGGGACGGAGGTCAAGATTGATGGCGAGACTTATTATAAAATCACGAATTACGATGCGATGCGGCCCTTCTTTATGAGCATCGTGAGTAATTCAAACCACTGGATGTTTTTATCGAGCACAGGCGGTTTGACAGCGGGTCGCAAAAACAGCAACTTTGCATTATTTCCATATTATACGGATGATAAAATAACAGAGTCTTCAGAGACTACAGGATCAAAGACATTGTGTTTAGTTTCTCGCTCAGGAAAAACGAGTCTATGGGAGCCGTTCTCCTCAAAATATGAAGGCGTCTACAATCTAAGTCGGAACCTTTACAAGAATTCTTACGGGAATAAAGTGAAATTCGAGGAAGTGAATCACGACTTAGGTTTAGCTTTTAGTTACGAATGGAATTCAAGTGATAAATTTGGTTTTGTACGTAAATCAGCCTTAATCAATAATGGCTCAGAGGCTGCTTCAGTCCAATTCATAGATGGACTTCAAAACTTACTTCCATACGGAGTTGAAGACGCACTTCAAAATGCAAGCAGCAATCTAGTAGATGCTTATAAAAAGTGTGAGCTAGAGGCGTCCGTAGGTTTAGGTCTGTTTTCACTTAGTGCGATCATAGTGGACAAGGCAGAACCAAGTGAGGCTTTACGTTCAAACGTAGCTTGGTCGCTCGGAAGGCCTAATGCGATAAAATTATTATCGTCAAAGCAACTGGATGCTTTCAGAATAGGTGAATTCCCCACTCAAGAGGTCGATATCAAAGCCGAGCGAGGTGCCTACATGATTTGCGATACAGTAGAGTTAATTTCGGGTGCATCGGAGCATTGGAGTATTTTAGCTGATGTCAATAAAGGACCAGTAGAGGTGGCTGATCTAATGGCAGCTTTAGAGCATCCTGAAGTTTTGCTGGCTGAAGTTGCTGCTGACGTGGAAGAGGGTTCGGCGCATCTCGTGGAATTGGTTGCCGCTTCAGACGGCTTACAACTAACGAATGATCGTCTATTGAATATTCGGCATTTCGCAAATACCATGTTCAACATTATGCGTGGCGGGATATTTGACGACAATTATACCATCGAGAAGGCCGATTTCACTAACTACATTCACAAGGCAAATATTGAAGTATTTAAAAGAGTTGAGTCTACCCTAAAAGGGCTTGAAGAAACCTTTACGCTTCAAACATTGAAAGCTAT
>NYXD01000007.1 GCA_002685435.1 Cryomorphaceae bacterium
AGGCGACACCTACCCCGGGACGAAGTCCTGACGGCCCGGAACGCTCACATTCCGTAATCTCTTGGGAGACCATCATGGGACAAGGAACCACCAACCAGATCGAGCCGCCCCTGCCTGAACAGCAACAGCGTGTTCCGGGCGCGACCGAGTCAATGCACCCCAAGCCCGATCACGGCGAAGACAGCTACGAGGGCTCCGGCCGTCTCGAAGGAAAAAGGGTCGTCATCACCGGCGGCGACAGCGGGATCGGTCGCGCGGTCGCAATCGCCTTCGCGCGCGAAGGCGCGGATGTGCTGATAGCCTATCTGTGCGAGGATCGCGACGCGCAGGAACCGAAGGAATGGGTCGAAAAAGCCGGGCGCAAATGCGCCCGGCTTTTTTTTATTCGATCAACTCAACGCTCTGCCTAGAGGTAATAGCGGAATCCAACGGCACCACCTACGCCATAAGGCACTTCACGAAGACCGATATCCTCCTTGTTGATGGGTAGTAAGCCGTAGCGGAATTCTCCACGAACCGTAAGTGCTAGGTTGTTAGCTACTGTAAATTCATTGCCGATTGCAAAGCCAATGGATCCGTTAAATCCAGTCATATACTTTACTTCTGTACCGCGCTCGTACAACGAACCTAGCACACCCGTTGCTGCATCCGCTGGAAAATTGGGCGCCCCATCACCGATCCATTCGCGGCGTATGCCAGAATAGAATGTAAGGTCATACGAAGGGATCACTTGTAATGCCCAGACGTCCGTCATCTGAGTATGAAAAACGATTTGAATAGGGATGTTCATCGCATTGTAGGAGGTCTTTGCCGTAAAAGTGCCTATGGTATCCTGGAAGATTGCATTTTGATCAAAAACAGCAAATCCTTTGGTCAAATAACCACTGTGCTCTTGCGACCATCCAATTCCAATATGGAACATGCTTCGTAATTCGTAAAACAGCGAGAAGCCATAACGTTGGCCTAGCACTCCACCACCATCTTCATTCGTGAGGGCAAATAATTCCGTGCCGTCCTGCACGGGAGTATATAGGGCCAAGCGGCGACCGGCAAAAGAAGGCGCATAATTCGCCGCTATAGAAAACTTCGTATCGTTGATATCACTATCGGTATAGTACTCTATTGGCTCTGTCTTTTGAGCCATCAATGCTGCAGGGAATAAGGCGCTCACAAGGAGTGAACGTAAGGCTGTTTTCATCATGAGAATTCGTTTTTCCATTCTACCAATACTTTGTCTATACCCTCAGGATTTTTTCCTCCTGCCGTTGCAAATCCAGGCTGGCCGCCACCGCCGCCATTAATGTGTTTCGCTAAAGTTCGAACTGCATTGCCTGCATGCCATCCTTTACTTGCTATAAGATCATCACTTACACCAATACTCAAGGTAACCTTTCCCTCGACTACATTACCTAAAATAACCAACGTGCTTGGAGTGGATTTCAATTTAAAGACTAAATCCTTAACACTTCCTGAATCAAGCGAGGTACGGGCAACGATAGCTTTTGCATCATTAAATGCTACAGCGCTATTTTCCAATTCCTTCACCGCTCCCATTGCTTTTTCTTTACGCAATGCGTCAATTTCTTTTTGCGCGGCGGTCTCTTTTTCCTTTAACTGCTGTAATGCACTGGCTAAATCCTGCGGATGCTTCAACACCTCAGCCGCCGCGCGCAGTTTTGCGAGCTCAGCATTCACATAGTCTAGGGCTCCTTTACCAGTCACCGCTTCAACACGACGTACGCCCGCTGCAACAGCACCTTCAGAAATAAACTTAAAGAGTCCTATAGAGCCCGTGGCAGGTACGTGAATACCACCACAAAGTTCGACAGATGAACCAAATTTAATAGCGCGAACGGTATCGCCATACTTCTCACCGAAGAGTGCCATAGCTCCCATATCCTTCGCCTCTGCAATAGGAATGTTACGGTATTCTTCGAGTGTATAATTGGCTTGAATGCGTTCATTCACTTTTGCCTCAATGGCAAGCAATTCTTCCGCACTCACTTTTTGGAAATGAGAAAAGTCGAAACGCAAATAATCCGGTCGCACTAGTGATCCTTTTTGCTCGACGTGCGTCCCTAACACCTCGCGTAAAACTTCATGCATGAGGTGGGTCGCACTGTGATTTTTAGCGGTCTCATTGCGATCTGCAACATTAACCGTCGCCTTCCACTGCCCATTTAAATCAGCGGGCAAATCATCTGTGAAATGCACAATAACACCATTCTCTTTTTTCGTGGTAGTTATATGTACGGTACGGTCGCCCTGCATTAAGGTTCCGGCATCACCGATTTGGCCACCACCCTCAGGATAGAAGGGAGTTAAGGAAAGAACCAATTGATAAAATTCCTTCTTCTTCGTACTCACCTTACGGTATCGGGTAATGCGAACATCTACCTCAGTATAGTCGTAACCTACAAATTCTTCTTTATCGTCCTCTTCTAATTCGACCCAGTCGTCAGTGCTGAGCTTAGTAGCCGCACGCGAGCGNTCTTTCTGTGCCGTCATCTCCGCCGTAAATCCTGCCATATCCACCGTGCGACCATTTTCGCGCATGATCAATTCTGTCAAATCAATCGGGAAACCATAAGTATCGTACAATTCAAAAGCCCGTTTTCCATCTAATACTTTCGCATCCCCTGATAGAAATTCTTCCAACTTCGCCAAACCTTGTGCTAGCGTTTTCAAAAAGCTGTTTTCTTCCTCCTCAATCACTTTTTCAACCAATGCGCGTTGCGCCTTGAGCTCAGGGAAAAATTCACCCATCTCCTGGTCTAAAACTTTAACAAGTTTGAACATGAACGGCTCAGTTAGATTCAAATAAGAGAATCCATAACGAATGGCACGTCGCAGAATACGGCGAATAACATAGCCTGCTCCACTGCTTGCCGGTAACTGACCATCCGCTATGGCAAAAGCAACGGCACGAATATGATCTGAGATTACGCGCTGTGCGATATCCGTAGCTTCAGACCCGCCGTAAGTAGTTCCAGAAAGGGATGAGATTTCTGATAACAACGGCGTAAAAACATCGGTATCGTAGTTCGATTGTTTACCCTGAAGCGCCATGCAGAGGCGTTCAAAGCCCATTCCTGTATCGATATGTTGCGCTGGTAAGTTTTCTAATTCTCCGCTGGCTTTGCGGTTGAATTGCATGAATACTAAGTTCCAGATTTCTACAACCTGAGGGTGATCCGCATTCACTAAAGAAGCACCGTCAATTTTTGCGCGTTCAGCGTCACTTCGTAAATCCACGTGAATTTCGGAACAAGGACCACACGGTCCAATTTCTCCCATTTCCCAAAAGTTGTCCTTTTTGGATCCATTGATGATGCGGTCGTTCGTGGTGTGCTTTAACCACATGTCCGCAGCCTCATTATCACGCTCCATTTGTTCTTTTGCATCGCCACCGAAAACACTGACATATAAACGGTCTTTATCGATACCGTACACTTCAGTAAGTAATTCCCAAGCCCAGTCAATCGCCTCTTGTTTAAAATAATCGCCGATGGACCAATTCCCCAACATCTCGAACAGTGTATGATGGTAAGTATCGTGGCCCACCTCGTCTAAATCATTGTGCTTTCCACTCACGCGCAGACACTTTTGAGTATCAGCGATGCGGCTATTTTTCGGGGCGGCGTTACCTAAGAAGTAATCTTTAAATGGGTTCATTCCGGCATTGATGAACATGAGCGTTGGATCATTTTTGTTCACCACGGGCGCGGATGCCACGATTTCATGGCCTTTTTCCTCAAAAAACTGGAGGAATTTTCGACGTATCTCCTTAGAAGTCAGCATACTGTGAATATTTCCCTGTGTAGGATGGTTATGTTGTTTGTCTAAAATCGTTTCTTTGTGGCACAATATTCGCGTAGAATTTGCGTCTAAGCAAAAATAACGCACAAAGTATGGCTAAAGTAAAATACACCTATGATTCTAAAACGCTCTCTTACAGAAAGATAGAGCGTACTTGGAAACAAAAGTTGCAAGACATCGCAGTTTTCGGTGCTGTTGCAATGGCTTTTGGTGTGGTTTTCTACCTGGCAGCTGATCTTTGGTTTGAGAGTCCAAAGGAACGTCGAATGAAGCGTGAATTGGAAAATATGGTACTCCAATACGAGCTCATGGATGGGAAATTAGACCAGCTCACAGAGGTACTGGGTGATATTGAAAAACGCGACGACGAAATTTATCGAACCATTTTTGAAGCAGGTCCCATTCCAGCTGAAGTTCGTACCGCTGGCTTTGGAGGTGCCAACCGCTACCGTAACCTTGAAGGCTTTGAAAATTCAGAGCTATTGATGGATACCCGTAAAAAATTAGATCAGGTCGCTAGTCGCGCTTATATACAATCGACCAGTTTTGACGACGTGGTAGAAATGGCAAGGAATAAAGAAGCAATGCTTGCTGCAATTCCAGCGATTCAACCCGTTGCGAATAAGAGTCTCAAGAAAATGGCTTCCGGATACGGTTACCGCATACACCCCATATATAAAGTACGCAAAATGCATTGGGGNACGGATTTCTCTGCTCCAACAGGGACGCCTATATATGCCACAGGTGATGGAAAAGTAACTACTTACAAACGAAGCCGCTCGGGTTACGGACGTCATATTGTAATCGACCATGGGTTTGGCTACAAGACCTTGTATGCTCACATGAATAAAATCGAAGTTCGCCGAGGACAGCGGGTAAAACGTGGAGACGTCATCGGGTATATCGGATCTACAGGATCTTCAACCGCTCCCCACTTGCATTACGAAGTGATGAAAGATGGTCGAAAAATCAATCCGATCAACTACTTCTTTAACGATCTTTCGCCTGAAGAATACGAGGAAATGCTCATCATTTCGAGCCACTCTAACCAGAGCTTCGACTAAGTTTACCTTAGCCTACAAAAAAGAGCGTATCTTTCCTCTATGAACGGGATTACTTTGGATCATTTAGACAAACTGTACTATTCTATAGGAGAAGTGGCTGAGTTGTTGGAAATCAACGCCTCCAATATCCGTTACTGGGAAAAAGAATTTCCTAAACTCAAACCAAAGAAAAGCTCACGCGGCAACCGCAAGTTCACTAAAGAAGATATTCTCCTTCTTGCAGCAATAAAAGCATTGGTAAAAGACAAAGGCTTTACCATCGAAGGCGCTCGGAAAAAACTTCAAGCCACTAAAAAAGACGATGTTATTGCGCAACGCGAAGTAGTTGAAAAATTGACCTACATCAAAGGCGAGTTGCAGAAAATTCTCCGAACCATGAAGGCAGATTAAAAGCTAAAAAACCCCGTGGGCTGCGCCCGCGGGGTTTTTCTCTGGCTTTCGCCCCTTCTATTAAAACTCTAAGGTCAGTCCCGTCATAAGGTTAAACGTCGCTTGTGCGTAGTAGTACGCAAAGTCGCCCCACATATATCCATTGGCTGCATAAGACATATTGCCCAAGTTTCTGAACTCGACAAACCCAATCAATCGTTGTACATCGCTGCAATTCCAAGTGTACGAGGTACGTGCATTGATGATGTGATAGGCAGGTAGGCTATGTGCTTCAAGCCCTTCGTTTGATAGGTATTGTTTGCCTACATATTGGTTCCAAAGTGTCGCCTCAAAACCTTTCTTAGCATACGTTAAACGTGCACTAGCTACTGCGCCAGGTGAAAAAGCAATGGGCGTATTGTCCACAAAAGAAGATAAAGGATCGCTTACCCAGTTCACATTCTCGTTCTGACTTAAAGCCACATTGGCCGTCGCTGAAAGCGCCGAAGTCAACTCATAGGCACCCGTAAACTCAAGTCCTTGACGGAAGCTCTGTCCGACATTTTCACGGATTGGATACCCCTGAGCGTCAATCGCACCTGTAAGGACCAATTGGTTTTGGTACTGCTGACGGTAGGCATTTACATCAAAAGCCCACTTTTCCCCTGAGTTGCGAAAATTGAATTCCATATCCAACATACGTTCCGCCTGCAACGCGTTGGCATCATCTGCATATTGTAAATCCGTGCGGTTCGGCTCGCGATGACCTATACCTGCGTAGGCTCCGAAAACTTGATTTCCCCCAAGGTTGTAGGTCATACCTACCTTCGGGTTAAAGAAGTTGAACGTGCGGCCAAAGTTTGCCGATCCCGTCGCTGAGCCACCCGTTGAATTGTGGTTCACGTAACGGTATTGTGCATCTGCATAGACCAAAAGGTTGTTACTAGTCACAGCGTATTTCGCGTAGATGTTCGCATCGTCTTTAACGGCATCACCCGTATAGTAATCCCCGTCAAGGGTACTTACGTTTGGATTGTTTGCCCAGATCACACGACCAAAATGCGCACCCTCATAACGGTGCACGCCACCGCCAAGCTGTGCACGCTGGCCGCCGTTTTCATAGGTCCACGAAGAAGTAGCTCCATAGAAATCGTTGTCCAACCACTTGCGTGTAACAACATCACCAAAAGCAACAGTATCCATTGCCGAAACGTAATTCCCGATTCCAAAATCAGCAAAAGCGAATCCTTGGTTGTACTCTTCGTAATAACCGGCGCCTGCAGTGTGGTGCAAAGCCGCAGCAAAAGTGCCCCCAAAGAGGTTTGAGTAGCGGTAGTGCAACTGTGTATGCTCTTGGCCGTAGTTATCTACTTGGTCGTCATAGGTACCGATAACACTCCAAGTATCATCATACAATGCTCCTGCAGCGTTGAACTGAGGATAAGCATCGGGACCGTACATAGTGGTAGTGTCAACCCCATACCAAGCTTGGTAAGTACGTTCGCCACCGCCAAAGCGTACGGCCTCAACGTAATGACCGCCACCGGCAAAACCAGCGCTTACATAATACGATTGTAGGTCTGAAGATGCGCGCTCCACATACCCGTCTGAAGTGATGGAAGAGATGCGCGTGTTCATCCAAAAACCGCTTGCAGCCTTCCCTGTGCTCGCTTCCATGGTAGCACGTTGTGTGCCGTAGGATCCCGCACCTAAGGTGATACGCCCGCCTTTTTCACCAGCACCCAAGGTGCTTAGACCGAGGCTTGCTCCGAAAGCACCCGATCCGTTGGTAGAGGTTCCAACCCCTTTTTGTAATTGGATGGCATTTGTGGAAGACATGAGGTCAGGTGTGTTCACCCAAAACACGCCATGGCTCTCCGCGTCATTCATTGGGATGCCGTTAACAGTAACATTGATGCGTGTAATGTCCGAACCACGAACACGCATGTTCGTATAACCCACACCATTTCCAGCATCGGAGAAACTCACGACACCGGCCACATCTTGTAATACATAGGGAAGATCGCGCCCAGTATTCAGCGCCTCAATATCCTTTTCTGTCAAATTGATCTGAGCAATAGGGTCCTCTTTTTGTGCCCAAGTGCCCAGTACATTTACCTCGTTGAGCTCCACGTTGGGAAGCAAGAGAATGTCGATTTTAGCCGAATCGGCTTTTTCTTGTGCGGTGGCATATAGCGAAAGTGCTACTGCTACTGCGGTACTCATTACATGTTTCATGAATTTTGGTTGTTAAACCACGTCAAGGGGCAATAACGTGTTGTTACACAAATATTGCTTATCGTTCCTTGGCAGCATTACCTGCCCAGGTTCTATGGGTATGTTCTCAGCCCGCAGGTCCGAAGACTTTAAGGCACCCCTTTGAGACAGCACGAAGATATAACACAAATGTGTTATGTTTGACTCCATGAAAACCTTTGTTAAAATCACAGGAAGAGTTGGGGCCAGCGCATTAGTCGGTAGTGTAATTTTTAAACTCCTTCATTGGATGGGAGCACCCGAACTCTTGCTTATTGGTACGGTGAGCACCGGACTATTCATCGTTGGATTTACCCTTGAGAAACTATTGAGAAAGTAATCGCCTCAGTTTACTTTCTCTGCACACGTTTTATTAAGCTCACAGGGCGCAATCGTATCTCATCGCCCACCATGGGCTGATAACCCACTGGAAAGTCATTGAATTTATAAAGTTTGGCCAATTTCATTTGCTCGCGTTGGCTAATGTCGTGCATGGTCTCTCCAACGCGCACCACCGTAGTTTTGGTTGCACCACGGCCCTTTTTTTCATCTACATAAACACGTTCGCCTTCTGCAACAATAACCTCGTGCGTCCAATCATTAAACTGAAGGAGCGCCGCCGCAGGCAGGTGAAGTGAATCCGCGATGTATTCCAATCGGTCACCCTTTTGAAAGCGTACAAACGCAACGCGTGTCCCTTCATTCTGAACACGACGAAGGACAAAGCGTTCTCTTGCATTAGTTACCGGACGTCCTTTTTTATCTAAAACAGGTCCTTTTCCACCTGTCAATGCCGGAGTTGACGATCCTGGGTCATCAAAGCGGTACAGCATTTCGTCCTCGATAATTTTAATGAGGCGATCGGCATAATCCGGTGCGGTAGCATACCCCGCTTTTTTAAGCCCTCTTGCCCAACTTTTATAATCTCCTGGGTCCAATTCAAATAAAAATGCATAGCGCGATCCCCGCGTTAAAAAATCTGTGTGATCTTCAAAACTGTGTTGCGGTTTATTGTATTTGCGAAAGCATTCTCCCTTCGCATCATCGTCATGATACACTTTTGCCCCTTTCCAATCACTGTGGCATTTAATCCCAAAATGGTTATTCGACTTCCGGGCCAATTCACTCTGACCGTTTCCACTCTCCAGTATCCCTTGTGCCAACGTAATCGACGCAGGTATGCCGGATCTATTCATTTCAGATACAGATAATTGCGCATATTCTTCTATGTAGGACTCACGCAAAGACTGCTGTGCGTGGGTATTCACGCTGAACGACAAGACAAAAAGCATAATTACAAAGAAGTGCGAACGGATTTTCATAGAGGTCGTAGTAAAAATGGTGCTGGGCAATTCTGCTTGCTCTAAGATACGAAGAGAGTTATCAAAAAATTGAGTCGTAACTCCCACAAAATCAAAAAATGAAATTGTTAATAACGCAAATCAATGTTGTGTAAAAAGCAGTATTTGAATTTCTAGATTAGAAGTAACACAAACACAAAAAGAACATACCATGAGCGCAAATGATTTCCAAATGGACGACTCTTTCGCAAGTTTCGTACAAGAATTAGAACAAGCAGATCAACCAAAAGCTTGCAGTATCGATAACCCAGAGTGTGAAGCATGCGGAAGCTAACTCACCCGGTAGACCTCATTTAAAGGCCCGATTTTCTTCAGAAAATCGGGTTTTTTTATACCGGAATTTGCGTACCCATTAAGCCCAGTCCAAGCGCTATGCCCCAACTTAAAGACAATGCAATACTATGCTTAGCCAGAGTCGGCCATTCCCAATACCATAGACCGTCAACAACGTGGTAAAGAGTGTAATTGCAGCGTAAGGAACCCACAGTCTCAGAAAATAAACTTTAGAAAACATATTCTTCTTTTATCGTCCCGAATAGAGCTAAACTAAACTAGCGCTAAAGCAGGTAGGTGAAGCCTACGCCCAGGTAATTGCCCCAGCCGTTCAATTCGTATTTAATACCAAAAGAGTTAATGCTGCCGTCTAAGCCGTACCATTGAATGTCCACGGCGATGGGTATGGTGAAAACTGCTACCGGATCGGTAGGATCGAGGTAGACTAAATCAAGCAATCCACCCCTCTCGGCATCATCGGCGCCATAGAAGTAACCGAAACCAATAGAAGTCAAGATGTCTAGAGAATTGGCCTCAACGAGCTTTCCAACTTTGACCTTTGCGCTTGTGAATTTTCCTATGGCATAGTTGGGCAAACCAAAATTGGTTCCATACGCCCCGTTTCTCAAATAAGAAGTAGTTACAGCTACTAGACCGCCGTTGTCCATATCGTGCAGGTAACCGCCCAGTTCATATTCTTCACCAATAACAAAACTGGGGAGATCTCGAGAAACATAATGGTAACTAGCAAGTAGGCCCATATCTATTTCACCCAAAACAAGCTTGGCTTGACCGTTCGCGATGATCGGGAAGAGAAGGGTGAGTAATAAACCTTTGATTATTTTCACAATGGGCATCTTTCTGGGAATAAGGTCAGAAAAACTATGCCAAATTTCAAAGAATTGGCGGAAAACAATACGGGGCCGCGTTGCGGCCCCGTAGTTGAAAAATTTCTTAGTAGCGGTAGTGCTCTGGCTTGAATGGGCCTTCGACTTTCACTCCGATATAATCGGCTTGGTCAGTGCGAAGGGTTTCGAGCTCTACACCGATCTTCTCAAGGTGCAAGGCAGCTACTTTCTCATCCAAATGCTTTGGCAAGACGTATACTTTATTCTCGTACTGATCACTACGCAACCAGAGCTCTAACTGAGCCAATACTTGGTTCGTGAAGCTGTTTGACATTACGAACGACGGGTGACCCGTTGCACAACCTAGATTCACCAAACGGCCTTCTGCTAAAACGATGATCTCGTTGCCTTCTACATTGTACAGGTCTACCTGAGGCTTGATTACCTTTTTAGTAGTGCCGTAGGTCTTGTTCAACCACGCCATATCGATTTCGTTATCGAAGTGACCGATATTACACAATATGGTCTTATCGTTCATCAACTTAAAGTGCTCCTCCTGAATGATGTCTTTATTTCCCGTAGCAGTAACGATAATCTGAGCACGCGGAATAGCCGTAGCCATACGCTTTACTTCAAATCCGTCCATCGCTGCTTGCAAGGCACAAATCGGATCAATTTCCGTTACAATAACGCGTGCACCTGCACCACGCAATGAAGCCGCAGTACCCTTACCTACATCACCGTAACCGGCAACAACAGCAACTTTACCTGCAATCATCACATCCGTTGCACGACGAATGGCATCTACTGCAGACTCTTGACAACCGTATTTGTTATCAAATTTCGACTTCGTTACCGAATCGTTCACGTTGATTGCGGGAAGTACCAAAGTTCCGTTAATCTCACGCTCATACAGACGGTGNACACCAGTGGTGGTTTCTTCTGACAAGCCTTTGATGCCTGCAACCAATTCTGGGAATTCGTCAAAAACCATGTTGGTCAAATCACCACCATCGTCTAAGATCATGTTCAACGGCTGACGGTCTTCACCAAAATGCAGCGTTTGCTCGATACACCAGTTGAACTCGTCTTCGTTCATACCCTTCCACGCATACACTGGAATACCGGCAGCAGCAATAGCAGCAGCGGCATGGTCTTGCGTAGAGAAAATATTACACGAAGACCAAGTCACATCGGCTCCTAATTCTACTAGTGTCTCTATCAAAACCGCCGTCTGAATGGTCATGTGCAAACATCCTGCGACGCGTGCCCCTTTCAAAGGCTTACTAGCTCCGAACTCCTCGCGGAGTGCCATAAGACCTGGCATTTCAGCCTCGGCAATTTTGATTTCCGTACGGCCCCAATCGGCCAACGACATATCTTTAACTTTGTACGGTACGTACTGAGTTGTTTCGCTCATGTAGATTAATTTAGTTTGTGCAAATATACATAACGTGCTGAGTGCACAAAGGTTTAGCAATGATGTCTACCAATTTTCCATTTAAACATTTATCCGAGGAGGTCCAATTCGGCTATTCTAGTGAAGCATCTGCGCACCTGAATGTAGAACTGTTTAGTTCAGCAGACCGTTTAAAATGGGAGCATAGACAAACGGAGCATCGAAAAGAGGAGTTCTTGATTAGTAGATCCGCATTAGCAGCAGCGCTCAACCCGCTCCCACTTTCAGCAGTCTATTACAATGGGAATCAACCTAAACATGAAGCCGGACACATCAGCATAAGTCACACTAAAAGCGGGGCCATTGCCGCGTATTCAGCCACTGTTGAAGTTGGAATAGATATCGAGGGTGTGCGCCCGCAAATCAGTCGAATTGCGCAAAAGTTTATTCGAGCGGATGAAGAAAAGTACTTAGCTTCTCTCGGCGCCACACACGCTCAGCAACTTTTATGGGGTATAAAGGAAAGTCTATTCAAACTCTTTGGTTCGGGCAACCTCGATTTTAAAAAACACCTACACATCACTTCGCTCTCCACCGAAGGCAACGGTCAGAATTGGTCCGGTACCGCCTGGATTTATGCAACAAATGAGCTGCGTCAGCAGCCCATCCAATGTATGGTCCAGGGCTATTTTGATGGCAGCCATTATTATTGTCTGGCCACACACCGTAAAGCAATGATTCCCTTTAATACTCAAAACCTTCAACTCCGCCAATGGGCCCCTAACGATGCGCATTGGCTTTTCCGCTTAAATAATGATCCGGAAGTAATAAAGTATACTGGAGATAGCGGTTTTTCATCCGAAGCGAAGGCCCTCGAACTCATTCAAACGTATCCAAACTACCAACGCGACGGTTACGGCCGCTGGATGGTTACGGATCGTTTAAGTAATACTCCTCTAGGTTGGTGCGGACTTAAAAAAAATCCATGGGGCGTAGATTTAGGCTTCCGATTTTTTCGTGAGCATTGGGGCAAAGGAATTGCAACAAGCGCCGCACGCGCCGCTTTAGCTTTGGGCGAGACCTTCGAGGCAGATCCAATCATTGGCCGGACACTCTCTAGTAATACCGCCAGCAGCAGAGTTTTGGAAAAGGTCGGTATGGTACAATACGACACGCTTCCCTTTGAAGAATTTGTTGGGCAATATGCCATAAGTGAGCCCATAGGCGCACACTGGAACGAAGAGAAAGTTTTACTCTATAAATTACCTGACTAATGCCACATGTCGTTCTCACTGGTACTGAAAGCACCTATAAAACGCGCCTTTGCGAGGCATTAAGCGAATGGCTGACCATAAGAACTGTGCCGGAATACGCGCGTGAATACATGCGAGAAAACGAACTCGATGTTACTGGGCTTAATGAGGCTGTATTTACTACGATTGCTACAGGGCAGATCGAACAGCAACGTTCCAATGGCTATTTTGATGTGCAGGCGGATTCGGTACTATTTGATACCGACGGCATAACGCTCGCAGTTTGGGCCGCGGATAAATTCCAACCTGCTGCTGAAGAATTCTCATCCGTCCCCGAACACCTTCATTACCTGTTATGCGCCCCTACAAATAGAGCTTACGAAGATCCACTTCGAGAAGACCTCACAAGACGAATTGAACTTCACCAACGTTATGTCGATATGCTCGACGCAGTGAATGCCTCCTATACGATACTAAATGAAGTTGAATTTGAAAATCGATTACTAGAAGCGAAATCGGCTTTGAAAAGTTGGGGTTTTACACCACGCGATTAAGTTTATCATCCAACATCTGGCGCAATTGGTTCCATTTATGGAACTCGTTCATGTAACGATCTATCTGAATATCATCGCCCTCTAGCTTTGATTTCAATAGCTCAAGCTGCCGTTGTACGTGTTGGTATTTAAATCGAAATACGGTATCGCGCACCAAAGAGAAAATGATATTCTTTTCTTTCGGTAAATAAATCTCGCGGGCCTCCCATTTAGCCAGCACATACTTCTCTGTCAATGCTTCAGTTACCAATTCCACAATTTCCGGATCCGGTTGACGAACCCACCATGACGTCTCGGGGACTTCGCCGCGTTCCAATTCCGCACAAAGCAATGCAAAGGCCTTCGCAAAAACCGGAACCTGAAACGAAATACCGTCGTTGCTCAACTCGCGCATTATCCAGTTCGCTACAGTTACAGGAATCACCTCTTCAGGATCAAGATCCTCCTCTAGCATGATTTCTTTTCCCTTACTGATGGCCAATTGAATCAATATTTTCTCTTGCTCATAGCCCAGAATCTTAGCTTCTTCAGGCACTCCGCCTGTAACCACCTCCATTTGCGGCTCTTGCTGCTGCTTTCTTCGAGCTTGACGGGACTGATCGTTTAACAATCGGTCCAATTCCTCAAAAAGCGCCGTGGCATCTATTTCTAAAAGGCGTGCAGCCTCTTTCACAAAGACCTCCTGACCAATTCGATCCGGCACCTTAGCAATACTGGCTACAA
>NYXD01000076.1 GCA_002685435.1 Cryomorphaceae bacterium
CCCTGAAGACTAATTGGTACGTACCCGCCGGATACGAACTAAGATCTAATTTTGTATCGAACGGCCCTTCATAAACCAGCTGTCCGGCAGGACTGTAAAGCTTCATGCGGAGTACCTCTGCCGATGTGTGCACCTCTACAATTCCTTGTGCTTGAAGACCAATACTTAAAAGTAAAGCAGCTACAAAACGTAGGTTCATAGGTATCTTTTTTGATGACGCGAATTTAATTCATAATTGTTAATTCATATCACTAAATGAGTCTGTGATTTGACTCCGTTATAAATCGATTCAGCCTCTATTATCACTGAGTTTGAGAACAATGCACCTATTCGTTATTTAAAGCCAATTTTACCCTGTAACTTTGCAAGTGTAAAACTGTGTAATCATGATCGAAACCGATCTTCTTATCATCGGCGCTGGCCCCACTGGTTTGTTCACCGTATTCGAGGCAGGACTGCTAAAGATGAAGTGCCATTTAATCGATTCACTTCCTCAACCAGGAGGTCAATTAACCGAGATTTATCCTAAAAAGCCTATCTACGATATACCGGGATACCCAATAGTGATGGCCGGCGAATTAGTCGATAATCTGATGGAGCAAATCAAACCTTTTAATCCTGGGTTCACCCTGGGTGAAAGCGCGGTAAGTATTGAGGAAACGGAAGATCAAAAGTTTATTGTAACCACTAATAAAGGTACGAGACACAAGGCGGCCAGTGTGGCTATCGCTGGTGGCTTGGGTGTTTTCACTCCTCGTAAACCGCCCATAGTACGCTTACCCGAATTTGAAGAGAAAGGCGTGGATTATATCGTTCGTGATCCAGAGAAATACCGTGGAAAGCGGGTGGTTATTTCTGGCGGCGGCGACAGCGCTTTAGATTGGACCGTGTTTTTAGCAGATGTAGCCAGCGAAGTGAGTTTGATCCACCGCCGCACCTCGTTCCGAGGACATCTCGATACGGTGGATAAGGTGCATGAATTGGCCCAACAAGGGAAAGTGAAGCTCATTACTAATGCAGAAATAATAGATGTGCATGGCGAATCGGGGTTAGATAAAGTGACCGTGAAGCAGAAAGAGGAGGATGATCTCTCGATAGATTGCGACCATTGGCTCCCACTCTTTGGACTCACTCCTACATTGGGACCCATTGGGGATTGGGGATTGGAAATCGAAAAAAATGCCATCGTTGTAGATAACGCAACAGATTACCGTACCAATAGACCGGGTATTTACGCCATTGGAGATGTCAACACCTATCCTGGTAAACTTAAATTGATTCTTTGTGGATTCCACGAAGCAACCATTATGGTTCAAAGTGCTTTTAAAAGAGCGTACCCAGATAAGAAATTATCATTCAAGTACACGACTGTTATGGGCGGTGTGGGCAGTTTAGAATAAATCATGAGCGCAGATATTAACATAACAGTGATTGATCGCGAAGGCCTCGCGCATCAGTTGGTNGCACCTACCGACATGAATATGAACCTCATGGAAGTTTGTAAGTCCTATGAACTTCCAGTGAAAGGTACTTGTGGAGGCATGGCCATGTGTGCTTCATGCCATTGTTACGTCGAAAGCGATCACCAACTGAACGAACCTTCTGATGATGAAGAAGATATGTTGGACCAAGCGTTTTTCGTTGAGGACAACAGTCGTTTAGGCTGTCAGATTTTCATGAAGCCTGAATTCGAAGGATTAACCGTTCGGCTCGCAGAGGAAAGCGAATAAAATATCAATCCGCACCCTTTTTACAAGAAAGAAAAGTCATCGAGATGCTATCTTAGCGGGATTCAGAATCTACCCACATGAGAAAAACTGTTCTATTTGGGGCCCTTTTCGCCCTAACAATCAACACNCTAGCACAAGAAAGTATCACACTCAGCGCACTTTGGCAGCGCTACGAATTTTATGCAGGAGGCATCAGTGGCCTCAGAAGCATGAACGATGGCGTTCATTACACCGCTCAAGGGAATGGGACCATTGAACAATACAGCTACGAAACAGGTGAACAGGTCGGTATAGTACTGGACGTAACGGCCTTAAAAAGTGAGGCTGCTGAAGTTCCAGCATTCGATGCCTACAGGCTCAGTGAAGACGAAAGCTGGGCGATATTAAGCACGGAAACCACGAAAATCTACCGACGCAGTTCACGTAGCGTGGTCTGGCTGGTCGATTTAACTAGTCACGACGCACGCAAACTACGTCCTGAGAAAGTGCGTTACGCCACTTTCTCCCCAAACGGAGCTTATGTAGCCTATGTCCTAGATAATAACTTATTTGTCTACGACATTGAGGCCGATGCACATGTGCGAATCACCAATGATGGCGCCTTTAACCAAATCATCAATGGCGCTACAGATTGGGTTTATGAAGAGGAGTTTGCCATTGTAAAAGCTTTTTGGTGGTCGCCTAATTCTGAAAGCATCGCTTTTTTACGCTTTGACGAAAGCAATGTAAGAAGCTTCAATATGGACATGTACGGCAAAGAACTCTATCCCAATCCGTATACCTTCAAATACCCAAAAGCCGGTGAAGATAATAGTGTTGTCACGGCACACTTATGGCATATGGAATCGGGCAAAGTTCAACAAGTGTTGAATGATGTTCCGTACGAGTACCTACCACGCGCTCAGTGGTCCAACGAAAATACTTGGGTGGTCAGCACACTCAATAGATTACAAAATGAATTCAACCTTTATGCCGTAAATGCAGAAGACGGTTCGGCAAACGCGATCTACCATGAATCCGATGAAAAATACCTCGAGATCAATGATGAACTCTATTTTTTAGCCGACGGATCCTTTGTTATGCTAAGCGACCGCGACGGATGGAACCATTTGTATCATGTAGCAGCAAATGGCAAAATCAAACGTAAAATCACTACTGGTGACTTCAATGTAACCGGCCTTTACGGTATGGATTCGAAAAACGTCCTCTACTACCAAAGCACCGAACGCAGCCCTACAGAACGGAATATTTACAGTGTTCGAATAAACGGGCGTTCCAAAAAGCTGCTCACAGAGGCAACCGGAACGCATAACGCCAAATTTACCAACGACTTCAGTTTGTTTGTAAACAGTTACAGCGCAGCAGGTATACCTACAGTAGTAACCTTGAGAAACCGCGACGGTGCAGTGGTTAGGACACTCAAAACCAACGAACGTGCCAAACAATCCTTGAAAAAGTACACCTACAGCAGCAAGGAATTCTTCACGCTAGAAACACCATCAGGAGGCACCCTCAATGCATGGATGATTAAGCCGGTAGACTTTGATAAAAACAAGACCTACCCCCTTTTTATGTTTGTATACGGCGGTCCGGGAAGTCAAACCGTCATGAACAGCTACGACGCCTTTAGAGGCATGTGGTTCCAAATGTTGGCCAATGAGCACGATATGATTGTCGTTAGTGTGGAAAATCATGGAACGGACGGACGCAGTGAAGCGTTTAAGAAGAGTACCTATGGTCAGATGGGGAAATTAGAGACGCGCGACCAAACTGAAGCTGCGCTTGAATTAGCAAAACGCTCTTACATTGATGGAAACAGAATAGGCGTCTTTGGTTGGAGTTATGGCGGGTATATGGCTTCAAATCTCTTGTTCCAAAGTCCAGATGTTTTCAAAATGGCCGTTGCCGTCGCCCCGGTGACGAACTGGCGTTTTTATGACAATATTTATACCGAAAGATATATGGGCCTTCCATCCGCAAATGGCGAAGGCTATGATGCGGATAGTCCCCTTTCCCACGTGAGTGGATTAAAAGGAAAATACCTACTCATTCATGGAACAGGCGACGATAACGTTCATGTCCAGAACTCTATGCGTATGGTAGAGGCTCTTGTTCAAGCAGATAAGGACTTTGACTGGTTCGCTTATCCAGATAAAAACCACGGCATCTACGGCGGGAACACGACCATGCATTTGTACCGCAAGATGACCAATTTTATTGCAGAGAATTTATAAGAAATGGTCCCTAGCCGCTCTTAGAAATAAAATGTATACTTGTTGAACACTAAAAACACCTGAAACATGAGTGATCAATCTATGAAGCATCCACCAGCGCTGTGGACGCTTTTCTTATCGGAAATGTGGGAACGTTTCTGTTATTATGGAATGCGCGCCCTTCTGGCACTTTTCCTTATTGAGTCAATGATGAAAGGCAATAAAGAGGCCTTCTTGATTTACGGAGCCTACACGGCGTTAGTGTACGCAGCGCCCATCCTCGGAGGTCGTCTCGCCGATAAATTTTTAGGCTACCAATACGCGATTATGCTTGGTGCCGTCCTTATGTCTATTGGGGAATTCCTTATTGTCGCTAGCACAGACCTTTTAGATTTAGACCGTGCCTTGCGCGATTCATTAATGCTTATTGGTATGGGTGGTTTGATCGTTGGTAACGGTTACTTCAAAGCAAATATCTCAACCATTGTAGGTAAGCTCTACGAAGACGGCGATCCTCGTCGCGATTCTGGTTTTACCATTTTCTACATAGGAATCAACGTAGGTGCACTACTGGCCACAACCGTTGTGGCTGTTGTAGGAAAGCAATACGGATTTGAATATGGTTTCGGTTTAGCAGGATTAGGTATGCTCGCAGGTCTTTTCATTTTCTGGAGCGGACGCAAGAAATATGCGCACGTGCCAAATATTGGCATTACCGAAGCTGGGCGTGAAANATGGTTAGGAATGGCACGTTGGAAGAGCATCACTATTCTTTCCCTATTGCTCATTCCTCTATGTTATGTATTGATTTCACAAAACACTTGGCTCATCTATCTTCTCATTGGCATTTTTGTTTTGGTAGTATTCCAATTAATTTCTGCCGGGGTAAAAGAAGGTGGCGTATGGAGAGATCGCATGATTGCTTTAACCATCATGATGGTCATCAACATCATTTTCTGGGCAGCTTTTGAGCAAGCAGGAACATCTTTAACGCTATTTGCAAAAGAAAATGTAAACCGTATGGTGGGTAGTTGGGAAATGCCAGCAACCATGACGCAGTTCTTCAACCCATTTTTCATCATCACCTTTGGGTCACTATTCTCTTGGATGTGGATCAAGTTGGATGCTATAGGTAAGAACCCTTCTATCCCTATGAAGTTTAGCTACGGTATTCTTCAGCTGGGTGCTGGTTTCTTAGTGACATTGGTCGCGTTAAATTTTGCGAATGATGCATTCCAAGTTCCCCTTTTAACGCTTGTATTCTTGTACATGCTCCACACTACTGGTGAGCTGTTCTTGAGCCCTATCGGTCTTTCTATGGTGACCAAACTAGCACCTAAAAACATCGCAGGTACTGCAATGGGAGGTTGGTTCCTCTCTTTCGCTATGGCCAATTATCTCGCAGGTGCGATTGCTACATTAACTGGTGGCGAGGGACACGGAGGTGAAGAAGTTGTACTCACGGCAGAACAAGGCTTACACACTTACGTGGATACCTTCTCGACGCTAGGATTTGTATTGATCGGCTTCGCAGTGCTCATTGCATTGTTGAGTAAGCCATTAAACAAATTAATGCACGGCGTAGTCTAGCTTTAGCATAATTTTATAGGTTAAAACCCCGCGCCGTGGCGCGGGGTTTTCTATTTTAGGGGAATGAGAAAATTTACCCTACTCCTGCTACTATGTCTTGCTGCTAGTACAAACGCCCAAGAAAAGATTCAATGGATGTCCATTGAAGAAGCGTATGCACTAACATTAACCGAAGCAGCACCTAAGAAAATCTTCATTGACGTATACACGGATTGGTGCGGCTGGTGCAAGCGTATGGATAAAGCCACTTTTCAAAACCCGGAGGTGGCCAAATACATGAACGAACATTATTACAATGTGAAATTCGATGCTGAACAAAAGGAAAGCATAGAAATGTTAGGCAATACTTTTAAATTNNTACCNCAAGGCAANAGNGGCTACCATGAATTNGCCGCTGCNCTGCTCAATGGAAAGATGAGCTATCCTACCGTGGTCTTTATGAATCCTAAATTCGAAATGCTAAGTCCAGTCCCTGGATACCAAGAGGCCCCGCAGTTTTTAAAAGTGGCTACCTTTTTCGGAGAGAATATTTACCTGACCGTATCTTGGGAAGAGTACGCAAAACCATAGCATAAAAAAAGCCCCGCTCTGCGGGGCTTTTTGTTAGAATTTAAAATCGTAACCTTTCAAGGTTAGCTTATCGTATTTCTGCTGATTGAATTCGTACAATCGACTCGGCTTTTTGTTCCCCGGCGCCTCAAATATGGTTTCTTCCGTATCAATCAGAAGCTCACTACGCATGAATTTCTTTCGGAAATTTCGCTTATCGAGATCCTTGCGTAAACATTGTTCGTAAAGAGAATGTATCATATTAAATGTGAATCGCTTCGGCAGCATCACAAACCCGATAGGACGACGCTTTACACGACGCTTGAGACGCTCATAAGCCATCTCTAATATCTCATTATGGTCAAATATCATCTCTGGCGAAGCCTCTAGTGAAACCCACTTGTAGCCGGGCGTCTTCACTTCTTTTACTAAGTCCCAGTTCAATAAGGCGAAATACGCAATATTGACCACACGTCCCATAGGATTGCGGTACACTTTTGCAAAAGCATTGAGCTGCTCGAGGNATATTTTTTCAACGCCCAAAATGCGATTCATCATGCGTTTTGCAACCTCTTCAACACTTACTCCTGCAGATACCCAATTACTAGGCAACATCGGAGCACCTTTATAGGGCTCTTGCGATTTCTCACCAATCAAGGCTACTAATCTTTCTCCATCGAAAGCCATCACTACTACAGAAGTCCCTAAGGCAACATCAAATTTCATACAACTTTATTTTAGGCAAAAATATAAAATGTCATTTCGGAACCAACATTTCAATGTTAAGTTATAGTAAAATCAATGCTTTTTAAAAANTTTGTNCCAAAACGAACCTNNANAACACANGGGNATTTGATTTTGTTCGCGCTCCTTCAGAAGTTGCTAGGAACAGTGATTTTCTTTTAAAACGCCTCGCCGATGAAGAAATAAATGCCACTACCCTCGCGTGTATAAGCAAGATCNATNCGCGTGTAAATGTCTTTTTCAGGGAAAATCAAGTAACGGATGCCTGCGCCTGCTGTAGGAAGCATAGCGTTCCATTCAAAAGCGGTTTGTGCTCCATAGACTTGACCAGAAGCAAGAAATACACTGGCACCCCACTTTTTAGAGAAAGAAAACGGTAAAATGCGATATTCTAATTGGGCCGCAACTAGATTTTGATCACGGTATCTACCTAAATAATACCCGCGCATTAAACTCTCACCGCCCATTAGTGCTAACATATTAAAAGGTGCTTCTCCCACAGTAAACTGACCGTAGACCTGCGCGGCAAGTACCCGATTCTTACCTAAGGGGCGATAAAGGCGATTGTCTGTGATATATGAGGTGAAGGAAAAATCGCTNCCGAAAGCTTCGGCGTAATTCAAAAATGCCCACTCGCTATACNCCCCTTTACGCGGATTCATTGCATTATGAATATTGTCATAAAGTATCCCTAGGCCCAATCCTAAATTCGTTGAACCATTGGCACCTAATTCCGGAGCCTGAAAATTTGTCGAAGTATTTTGATAGGAGACATTACCAAGGCGCTGGTAGTCCAATTCCAAGCCAACATATAACGATGGGATTACTGCACGCAAGAAGCGTTCCTTCACTAAGGTGTAATTACCGTCTATCAATGCGGTGTATTCTTTTGGCGAATTTGGCCCCACCCCATAATAAAACAAGGGAAAACTCTGGTACCTCACCTTCCCATAGAGAAACCACAAGTTTTCGTCTGTGTATACTGCGTGATCTAGCCATAGACCGTATTGATTCTCTAAAGTATAGAAGGTGAATGCTTTTAATTCGCTCAGTCGATTCGATAAATCATTCTGCGCGGAATAGATATACAAACTCGAAACGCCCAATTCCCAGCGCGTTTCAGGAGAATACGCAATGGTGGGGTAATTAATCAATTTGGGTTTAGCAGGATCGCGCAGGGTATCATTGAGTAATCCGTCAAAGTAGGTATATAGTGGGAGTCCCGTTTTAGACGCAGACTCCTGTGCATGTAACGGAAGAAAGGCCGCAAGGACAAAAACGATGACCAATTCTCTCATTAAAAGGTGCATTAGATTAAAATTAAAGATACCATATACTAGGGTGACAAGAGCCAATTGTACTAAAAAAGCCGCCAGATGTTGAGGACTTGCCAGAATTGTAAAGTCAAAATGAAATAACAACTTCGTTTCGCATTAGTTACTTTTGAGTGTGACTCCGCAAGCCTATGAAATTTTCATATCACGTCCTATCCATTAAAGANGACATAAAAAAAATTGTTCCCTTTTACATTAAAGTTAAGCTTCAGTTACTCAAAAGATCAGTGCGGGATGTTGTTAAAGGCTATTATTTCAATTATGCGAAAAGAAGGTATTCCACAAATGATTTCTCAAATTCAATCGCGTTAAAACAGGAATTAAAGCCAAATAAGGCGAAAAACAAAAATCTCCTAAGGGCCATAAAGAGAATAGAGCAGATTCAGATAAACCCCAATGAGATACTCTCTTTTTGGCGAATTGTAGGCAACCCATCAAAAAAGAATGGATTTACAGAGAGTCGTTCTTTAGTAAATGGCAAAATTGAAAATACCATTGGAGGCGGGTTGTGTCAACTATCGGGTCTTATGTACTATATAAGTTTAATTGCCCAGCTCGAAATTCTAGAAAGACACAATCACTCTATTGATATTTATAACGAAGAAACTCGATTTACGCCTTTAGGTTCTGATGCAACTGTAGCCTATGGCTATAAAGATTTAAAAATTAGAAATAACCTGAATTGCCCCATAAAATTCAACTTTTCTATTGAAGACGATACTATCAAGGTAATGATATTGCACTCTAGTGTAATTAGGCACAACGTTGTTGAATTTAAAGAAGTTATTTCTGACGATAATGTGATTGAGGTCATTACAATAATTAATAACCAAGTATATAATAATTCAACTTATAAAAAGTATCCGGTCGTTTAGACACCTATAAATAATACAGTTAAACATGTAGGATTTATCAGAGGTCTAAAGTCAAAATGAAACAGTGAACCGCTGTTGATTCATTAGGTTTATGACAAATAAAAACTTAACCCCTATTTGGCATCTCCTATGAAGACAATTAAAATGTTAATGACTTGCCTATCTTTGGCAGATGAGTAGAATAAGATCTAATTTTTCGTTGACCTTTAGTTCTTTTTTCGGTATGCTCTCAGCATTTGCTGGATTTATCTTCGGTGGACAAGAAGATACAAACTTTGAATATTTATATGTCTACGCCGGATTAGGCGGTTTGATTGGTGGCTACCTGGTCTCCAGCTGGCTCATAATGAAGCCTAATAATTATAATTTCTCAAGATTAATAATCAGTGGTTTTACAATTGGTTTTGTAAGTCCCTATACCTGTTGGATAATTGCTTTTGGTTTTGATTCCTTGGTCAATAAAGAAACTAGATTAACGTTTATTGAAAACCCAATAATGATGCTACTATCTCCTGCTAGCATGACTTTAATGAATCTTGTCTTTTTTGGATGGCTAATAATTCCTCTTGCTATCATAACACTTTTCCTTACCACGAAAATATTACAATCTAAAAGGCCAAGTTAATATAGAAAGGCAGGTTCTCTGCTCAAGCTACAGCAGGTAGTGAGTCATAGCGATAAGACAATATCGCTTATCTATTTGAGAGGATTAGAAGTGAAGTAGTTGGATGTTGAGGGTTTTCCAGAGATGTAAATGGTCAAAATGAAACAAGAAGCTACTTTTAAAATCCTAATTTTATAAAAACAAGAGAAAAAATGATTAGACAAATCCAATTCATACTCCTTTCTATTTCGTTTTTCGCAATAACAAGTTGTGCGGACAGTGGTCCATATGAAGATGAAAATCTAGACCCTGACCTAATCGGCGAGTGGCAAGAACAAACAACAGACGACAGAAGAGAAGTGATCACTTTTGACTCTGAAGGGCGCAGTGCATTTTTTTATTTAAATGTTGTAACTGGCGTAATAGAAGGTCAGTATCAACCAATGGAATGGTATACAATAAATAATTATTTGCATCAAATATCGCAAAGCGCAGGTGTTTTCGTAAGTGAGTATGATGTAACTGATAGCATACTAACATTAGACTCAGGTACTCCTATTGCTTTTATCAAACAATAGAAACCTAATACTTCAAGATTCCTAGTGGTAATTTTTTATTGTAGCGATCATTCAAATTAATTTTTTCACAAAGTCTCTTCTTCGGAAGGGGCTTTTTTATTTCCTTACGGCAAATAGATAAAACTGTCACTCAACTATTTATGCGGATTAGAAGTGAAGTAGATAGAAGTTGAGGACTTGCCAGAGTTATAAATATATCCCAGCTACGAGGCACATAATGGAAGATGAGTCAACTTGTAAGGGCTACGAGAGCAAAAGTGTCTGTGTACGAGATTATATAGTATCACGGAGGTTTTACGCAATGGTTATATTTTCCGTATTAATTAATACACCTATTCAGAAATAATAAACTTATCTATGATTTTACGAATTGAGAACTATTCCACAGGGTTTAGAGTACTTAATGGTGATACAGTAATTCTTAGAGCAAATCACGTTAAATGGTATCGTGATGCGATTAGTTACGAGTATGATGGTAAAAAAGGGCTTATGGAACCATTGGACCTGTTTGGCACAAAATCCAACCTTATTAAAGATGGACGTTTATGTGGTGATATCATCTGGAACTGGGGTATGCCGGATTGGAAATGGGGTATGCCGAAATGGAAATGGAGTATGCTGAAAAACATCATCAATAGCGTTATTGTACCTCCCTGGTTTTGGGGTAGATATGTATATAATCCCAGTAATGAATCAAGTTCATACTACTTAAAAGAATCTGTGAGTTTGGCGCTGCATCCTGAGCGAAAAGAGTTTTATCAACTTATTCGCACAACGGACAAAGAAAGTATACTATCAATCACGGTGCTAGGAGGTTTTATATCAAAAGCTAAAATTCATGTAGATTATAGAGGTTCACACATAGATGAAGATTTACTTGCTTTTGCAGTGTTCGCATTTAAATCTATCCAGCGAGGCAACCGTCCGTTATACACTGGTTTCTAAACTAATACGCCTATGAAACTACTTACTACAATTGCAGCAGTACTGCTATCAATCTCCGCTTTCAGTCAAGACTACATAGAATACGATAATGGAACCTTCACTCAGAATGGAGAAGAATTGTCAATGGAACAAATTGAACATCTGATAGAGCAATATCAAGCTGGGTGGCGAGCTCAAGTTAATTTTAGAAGAGGTATGAGATTTAATAAAAGGGCTACTGACGAAGGGAGGCTTTCAAGGAATTTGATGGGTACAGGAGTCGGAGTAGTTGGTCTCTTTGCAGCAGGAGGAACTTATGGCATTGGCTTTTTATGGGCCAACCCATTGTTTGGAGGAGATGGTGACCAGGAAAAAGCAACTAATTATTACCTTGCCGGTACAGCTATAACGGCAGTAACCGTCTATTCAACTGTCAAAATTTCTTCTCTCAAATATTGGCAAAACAGAAGGGAAACCTCTTTCAATATCGTTGCGAATAAATTGAATAAGGCTATCAAGGCTTCTAATGAATAATACACCTATGAAACTACTAACTACCATCGCAGCAGTACTCATATCAATCTCTGCTTACAGCCAAGAAAAATTAATTTACCAAGGTGACGGAATCATCACCCAAGGTCAGGATACTCTTTCATTAGAGGAGTTTAAAGGAATGTGTCTTGAAAAAAGGATAGTTAAATATCAAAAAGTCTATCGCTCACCTTCATTCTTCCCTTTTTTCAGGCGGGAAATTGGAATGACCTTTAACAAAGCCGTCAAGAAGAGTTTTGTAGGTCAAACAAAACGAGAGACTACCAAGTATAACTTGCAGAAAATAGCTTTTGGATTACCATCCATTGGGCTTGGTGCTGGTTTGATAATCTGGAACATTGGTGATTATGCAGATGGTGAAGGAGATTGGGTGCGTCCCGCAATAGGTGTTTCACTTGAGCTAGCAGGTCTTGTGATGCTAAATGACGTTTCAGCGAGAAGCAATCACAAATACCAATCCGATGTATATTTTGAAATGTTGGTATCCCGCTACAACAATAAGTAATGGGACATAGCGATATGAATGTATCCCTCACCTATTTAAGGGGGTTAGAAGTCAAGCAGTTGGATGTTGAGGACTTGCCAGAGTTGTAAGGTCAGAATGAAACAATAAACCACTTTAGAGTCATTAGATTTACTTCAAATTAATAACATATCCCCTATTTCCTATGAAGACAAATAAAACTTTACTGCTATCCTGTATTCTTGCTTTAGCATCGTGTACAACTGACCCTTGTATAGACGTCACTTGTTATAATGACGGTGTTTGTGACGATGGAACTTGTATTTGTGCTGACTGGTATGAAGGTGGAGATTGTAGCACTGAAGAAAGAGCGAAGTATTATGGTGATTACATAGGTACAGCAACCTATTTTAATACGGATGGAGATGCAATTGATAGTTTTACTGATACAATACCTGTAGTTGCGAATGGTTCAGTTGTGAGTGGATTAGTTGCAGACGGAATTCCATTGGTTTTAAACGTTTCAGGAACAGGAGGTTTCGCAATTCCCTCAACGGAAACGACTGACCCAAGCGGGACTTCGCTCACTGTCTCAGGTGATGGCTCGTTTGACAGTAACCTCTTAACCATAAACGCTACAATGGAGTTTGCACAAGACACCCTTACCTACACATTTACAGGAAGCAAATAATTACAGACTACTTTAATTACAGAGCCTCTTCTTCGGAAGGGGCTTTTTTGTTTCCTTGAAGCAAGTCAATGAAAGTATCCCTTACCTATTTAAGAGGATTAGAAGTCAAGCAGTTGGATTTTGAGGACTTGCCAGAGTTGTAGACCTAAAAAAAGAGGATATACCTATGGTTTAGAGCTTATTTTGTTATTCTTTGCAAATACAACTCCACCCCAAATACATAAAATTAAAAGAAATCCTAGCCAAATCATTACTAAGATAAATGGGGGTTGAATATCTAATACATCGAGTAAGACATCTACCCCCATTGATAAACCAACTAATATTATTAGATTATTCCTAAGAGTTATAAATATTTTTTTCATATTCTCAATTTATAACATTTAGTTTTTACTTGAATTATCTATAATCTCTATTTGGCCATATGAAGCTCTACGTTTATTCTGGAGGTTTAGAACAAAAAAGCCCCGCATCACTGCAGGGCTTTTTCAAAGGGTGAAAGACGGGGTTCGAACCCGCGACCTCCGGAACCACAATCCGGCGCTCTAACCAGCTGAGCTACAATCACCATGTTTAGGGCC
>NYXD01000077.1 GCA_002685435.1 Cryomorphaceae bacterium
AATACCTATTTGCTCTACGTAATCTTCAGTATCACGAATTCCTGCGGTGTCAATAAGTCGGTACGTTAGTCCGCCGAAATTAAAGGTGTCCTCTACAGTATCGCGCGTTGTGCCGGCAATAGCACTAACGATTGCTCTATCCTCACCCAGAAGTGCATTTAACAAGGTAGATTTACCCGCATTTGGCGCGCCTAGTATGGCTGTCGCAATCCCTTTTTTAATGGCATTTCCATATTTAAAACTATCGATGAGAGTGCTTACTTTTTGAAGAAGATTGTGGAGCATTTTTAGTAATTGGTCTCGAGATGCGAATTCTACATCTTCTTCACTGAAGTCCAATTCCAATTCAATCATCGAAGCGAAATGCACTAAATCCTCACGAAAGAGCGTAATTTCATTGGAGAGTCCGCCTTTTAATTGGCGTAAAGCCACATCATGCATGGTTTTATTCTCCGCATGGATCAGATCCGCAACTGCCTCTGCTTGCGCTAAATCCATCTTGCCGTTCATAAAGGCACGCATGGTGTATTCTCCGGGATCCGCAAGACGGGCTCCTGCTTGTAATAAACTTTCCATAATACGACCGATAATGTAGGGTGAGCCGTGGCTGCTAATTTCAAAACTCTCTTCGCCAGTAAAGCTTTTTCCGTCTTCAAAATAGGTGATGAGTACTTCATCAATGTGCTCCCCGGCTATACTGTAGTCTCCAAAGTAGGCAACATGCGAGGTAAAGCCCGATTTATTCGCGCGTTTTGAATGGAAATAAGGAGAGAGGAGGTCCTTTGAATTGGCCCCGCTGACTCGAATGATGGCTAGTGCTCCCACACCTTGTGGCGTCGAAAGTGCACAGATGATATCGTCTCTAAGCATGCCGTAAAGATACGTCGTTAAGTAATGAGCAAAGAAATTTGAAAAGAAGGGAAATCCATTGAAGCTTGGGTAGTACATTTGTGCCAAACTCACAGAAAAACCATCTACATGAGCGTATTAGTCAATAAAGACTCGAACATTATTGTCCAGGGATTTACGGGTAAAGAAGGAACATTTCATGCTACTCAAATGATTGAGTACGGCACGAACGTTGTTGGTGGAGTAACTCCTGGTAAAGGAGGAATGACACATCTTGATCGTCCAGTTTTTAATACTGTTGCTGAAGCTGTTGAAAAGGCTGCTGCGGATACTTCAATTATTTTTATACCACCAGCTTTTGCAGCCGATGGTATTATGGAAGCTGCTGAAGCAGGAATTAAAGTGATTATTTGTATCACTGAAGGCATTCCGGTAGCAGACATGGTAAAAGTTAAAGAGTATTTAAGCGATAAGGACTGTACGCTTATCGGACCCAACTGTCCCGGTGTAATGACTGCTGGAGAGGCGAAAGTGGGTATCATGCCAGGTTTCATCTTCCAAAAGGGTACCGTGGGTATTGTAAGTAAGTCTGGTACTTTGACTTATGAAGCGGTGGACCAGTGTACAAAGGCAGGTTTAGGTCAAACGACAGCCATCGGTATTGGTGGAGATCCTATCATTGGAACAACCACTAAGCAGGCTGTGGAGTTGTTGATGAACGACCCTGAAACCGAAGGAATCATTATGATCGGTGAGATCGGAGGACAACTTGAAGCAGAGGCAGGTCTTTGGATTAAAGAACACGGTACAAAGCCTGTAGTTGCATTCATCGCTGGTGAAACTGCTCCGGCCGGACGTACAATGGGGCATGCAGGTGCGATTGTTGGCGGTGCAGAGGATACTGCTGCTGCTAAGAAAGCAATTTTACGCGATTGTGGCATTACCGTTGTAGATTCTCCAGCGGAGCTTGGGACTGCGATGGCAAAGTTATTAGGTAAATAAAAGATTGACTTATAAAAAAAGCCGCTTCCAATGGAAGCGGCTTTTTTATTCCCACGAACCGCTATCTTTGTTCGGATGAAACAGGTAAAGTGTCCATCTTGTAGTGCTTGGTATGAGGTATCGATCCAAAGCGATACGTACAGCCACATCTGTTTACATTGTAAGGCCCCATATGCTGTCAAAAGTAAAAAACAGCGGGTACGTGAAGAGGGTATGAGAGCTCCTGTGAGTAAGCCACCATTGACTTGGAGGCGTTTTGGCGAGATGCATTGGTCCCTAGTTATTCTGAATAATATAGGATTCATCATTCAAACCATTCTTTTCATGATTGGGACATTGATAGGAATCTTAGTCGCCCCGCTTTAAAGCAATCTAATTTTTACGACCTTAGTATTAGTATGGAGTTTCTATCACCTAAAACCAAAGAACGTATTTCGAAGCTTGAAGCCGAGAATAAGCGCTTGCGTTTTCAATTAGAGCAACAGGACACATCGGCGAAAACCATGCGCTGGCCCTTTCTGGTGATTGCAGTATTACTTGTGGCAATAGTTGCGGTGTGGAAATACAGCAAACCTTCTACAGAAGAACTGAGCGCGATAAAAGTACAAATGTGGCAAAATGGCTCACTAATAGATACTGTTCTCTACCCAACCTTTGGTATTGAATATTCTATACAGGTAGGAGCCTTTAATGAGTTGGATTACAGTGAGTTGAGTTCGGGTTCAGGTGATTTAAGAGTACAGGAAGATAACGGTATTCAACGCATACTATTAGGCAGCTTTAGCAGTCTCCCACAAGCGCAAATGTATTTAGATAAGGTGGTGAAAATTGGTTTTGAAAATGCTTTTATTGTTGCGTATAAAGAGGGAATTACCGTAGGTTTGCTTCCGAATAAAACCGCTATTAAAGAATAATTATGGGTTTACTTTCTGGAAAGACTGCCATCATAACTGGTGCGTCAAAGGGAATTGGTAAAGGAATCGCAGAGACCTTTGCAAAGCAAGGCGCAAATGTTGCCTTCACGTTTTTAAGTTCAGTCGAAAAAGGACAAGCGTTAGAACATGAACTACAACAGTACGGCACGAAAGTCAAAGGCTACCGTTCTGATGCTTCCAAAATGGAAGATGCTGAAGCATTAGTTGCTCAGGTTGTGGAAGACTTCGGTGGTGTGGATGTCGTAGTCAATAATGCAGGAATTACGAAGGATACGCTGTTAATGCGTATGACTGAAGAAGATTTCAACCGAGTAATCGAAGTAAATCTAAATTCGGTCTTCAATATGACAAAAGCCGTGCAACGTACTTTCTTAAAGCAGCGTTCAGGTTCGATCGTAAACATTAGTTCTGTAGTAGGAGTGAAAGGTAACGCCGGTCAAGCGAATTATGCTGCCTCAAAAGCAGGTATTATTGGCTTTACAAAGTCAGTTGCTTTAGAGCTCGGCTCTCGAAACATTCGTTGTAATGCGATTGCACCAGGCTTTATCGAGACAGAAATGACGGCCGTTTTGGACGAAAAAACGGTTCAGCAATGGAGAGATGGCATTCCATTAAAGCGGGGAGGATCAGCGGAGGATGTTGCTAATGCATGTCTTTTCTTAGCTTCTGATATGAGCGGTTATATCACCGGTCAAGTGATGAACGTTTGTGGAGGAATGCTTACCTAATGAAACTTCTTACTGCTGCAATACTAGCCCTTGTATTGGGTCTTGCTGTTGCGTGGTATATGTATTTTTATAAAAGGAGGTCAGCGCCCTATTGGGTGTTGGCCTTTTTTCGTTTTGGTTGGGTTGGAATGCTTTTTTTCGCATTGTTCGCACCTGAACGAGAGGAGCAGGTCGTCGTTGAGCAACCGCAACTCATTTCTCTACGAATAGATACCTCGGCATCATTGAAATCGCCGGTAAATGGGATTTTAGACGTACTGTTCGATTTTGAAAAAAATGCGCCAGTAAAATGGGTGTTTTCCGATTTTAATTCTTCGCAAGAGCAAAGCGATGAACTTCCTTGGATATACATAGGAGATGGGCATATTGACGTACAGGCCGGAACTGATCCAGTGGCTTCAGTTTTACTGGAGGCGAATACACTTTTGAGTCCGCCGCTAATAAAGAACGTCATCGTGCCTGATCGGGTAGAGATAGGAGCGAGGTTTGATTACAGGGTAAGATTCACTGCAGAACCTGAATCCGTCCGTGCAACATTCAATGGTAAATTTCATAACAAGAGTACAGCCGCTTTTATCGCACCGGACCGTCCAGGTATGTATCAGCTCATACTGACAGCAGAAAAAAATGGTGTGAAAGATCTTATCGAACTTTCTATTGAGGTAGTTCCCTATTTTAATTCGATTCAAGTCATATACCCCTATCCCCATCCGCACGTCGGTATGGTAACCCGATTAGCTCAAGAGTTAGGTTTCACCTATCATTTACTTTCATGGAAAGAGGCAAAGACTCAATTAAAACAACTTCCAACCGTTGCTATTGGTGGCGGAGCAGCGGTATTTGAGCAGTTAGATGCACAGTTAGACAAGCCTATTCTATGGCTGGATTTGAGCAACGAAATACCATCACAAGGCGTTGCAAATAGAATTCAGACGCCAGAGGCTTTAGCATCTATCGGGGCACCAGAATACTATACGGTTCGACAACGGGATAAGAAAAAAATTAGGCTCCAACAAAGTGGACAGAACTGGAATGGACGAGGAATTAATTGGTTTCAAAACGGTTTAGCGTACCCAGAAACTGGCAGTGTATTTCGTTCGCTAATCAAAGGCTTACTGCGCGACTCAAGACCTGATGAACTGCGAGTATCTGGTCCGGAGAGACTTTACCAGAGCCAAGAGGCGGAATGGGTCGTTAGCGTGGTGAACAATCGGTCGATGGCACAGGCTGCAACTGTTGAAATGAAAATCACTCGAGATGGTGAGGTTTTTGATGTTCCGCAAGCTGCAGCCATAGAAGGAAATGGATATGTTTTTTCTACCTCATTCTCAAGCGCTGGAACGTACACATTAGACATTATTGCAGAAGCTTCAAATGATCAGTATAGTTGGCGTAATACGGTAACCGTTTTACCGGCTTCTATTGAGCAATACAGGCCTTTTAACAAAGCGTTGTGGGACAGCTATTCGAAAAATGAGTTATTCCGCGCAACGGATGAAAGCACCTTGCAAATAGCGCTCGATAATTGGGAATTAGAGGGGAGATCGATGGTACGGACAAAAAAAACTCCCCAACACAACCTCTGGTGGTATTGGGGAGCATTCTTGTTTTTCGCCTTCGCAGAATGGCTGCTTAGAAGACGAAAAGGATTGTCTTAGAGGTTGTTCTCTAAGAATTGTGCTAGAGCCTCAGGTTCCATGTTCTTTCCGACGATCACACCATTTTCGTCGATAAGTAGATTCTGTGGAATGAATTGGATACCATAAAAAGTTGAAATTTCATTTTGCCAGAACTGTAAATCGCTGACTTGTGGCCATTGCAGTCCGTCTTCAGCGATTCCTTTGATCCATGCCTCTTTATCGCGATCTAGACTCACACCGATAATGTTAAATCCACGCGCTTTATAGACATCGTACAGGCTTACCAAAGCTGGGTTCGCTGCACGACAAGGCTTGCACCAAGAAGCCCAAAAGTCCACCAGTACGAGTTTACCCTCAACGCTTCTTAAACTAAGCATTTCACCTTCTGGAGTTGCTTGACTGAAATCCGTGAAGGTTGCACCTACCGCAGATTTTTCTAAGGCAGTAATTTTATCAGATAACTTTATGTAATCCGGTGAATCCTGGTATTCAGCGCTGATTTGATCGCGTACCGCTCGGAAATCTTCTAGATCATAACTGCTCGTATTACCGCTTAAAACTATAGCCGCACCTAGAATGTCATTCTTCTTCGCAAAGTCTAGGGTCATTTTAGTTTGGCTGTCGATAAGGGTCATTGCTTCTTCTCGAATCTGTTCCGTAGCTAGCGTATCATTGAGTTGCATCGCATTGCGGAATTTATCTTCTAAGGTCATCATGGTCGCATCAAAAAATGCTCCTTTATCACGGAAGGCGTCCGCTGAGTCGTTGAATACACCTGCTTCAATCACGATACCTGTCACAGAATCCATGTTGATGGTTACATCTGCGCCGTCGTGGTAATATACCGCTGGCATTCCGAGCTCAGCAATTTCAACCATCGCATATTGATGGGGGAAATCGTCAATATGAACAGTCAATTTTCCTGCATTCAAGGTCCCTTCATAAAGTACCTCTTGATTTTCAAGACTTAATTTGACGGGGCTATCTCCAGCAGATTGCGCATCGATAGTGAGATCAAAGCCAGTTTCAGGTGTACAGGAGGCTAAAATCGCCGCAGCTGCAACACAAAGCATTACTTTCTTCATTGCTATTGTTTAAGTTTACACTCCGCAAATTACATAGAAGAGATGAAGAAAATCGTTACCCTAATCACAATCTTAGTTTTTAGTGTCCAATTGGTTGCTAAAGAAGGCATGTGGATCCCCATGCTCTTGAACAATAATATTTCAGAAATGCAGGCCATGGGCTGCGAATTAAGCGCTGAAGACATTTACAGTGTGAACCACAGCTCGCTGAAAGACGCCATTGTAAGTTTTGGCGGTTTTTGTACGGGAGAGTTCATTTCATCCAAAGGGCTCGTTCTTACTAACCACCACTGTGGGTACGGTCAGATACAAAAGCAAAGCTCGATGGAGCACAACTACCTCAAAGACGGTTTCTGGGCAAATTCTATGGCCGAAGAGTTAAAAAACCCAGGTTTGTATGTAGAGCAATTAGTGTACATGGAAGATGTGACCAATTCCTTGGTGAACTCCGGGGATAAGTTCAAAACCATTGAGACTGCCTTGATTAAGGCTAAAGAATTGGACAATCCAAACCTTGATTACAAGGTGGTCCCATTTTTCAATAACAACCAATTCTTCCTTTTGGCTACGATCAAATACAATGATGTACGCCTTGTAGGTGCACCGCCTAGCTCGATCGGTAAGTTTGGGGCAGATACGGATAACTGGGTATTCCCGCGCCATACGGGAGACTTTAGTTTGTTCCGTGTATATGATGAAGCGGGCAATGCCTTTGCACCAGCACAACACTTAAAAGTAAATATCGCGCCGCGTACACCAGGAGAATTCACCATGGTGTTCGGTTATCCAGGTCGCACTCAAGAGTATTTGACGGCGGTTGAAATGGACCAATTGGTCAACGTCGAAAACGCCCGTCGCGTAGAAGTTCGCGATGTTCTCCTCTCTATTATGGACGAAGAAATGCGCGCAGATGCAGCGGTGCAGCTGAAATATGCTTCGAAATATGCCCGAATTGCCAACGGTTGGAAAAAGTGGATCGGTCAGATTGAAGGGGTGCAATTCTCCAAAGGTCTTGACCGCAAACGCAAGCTCGAAGCCGAATTCACTGCCCGCTTAGTGGCAGACGCCAATCTTTGGGACAAATACAGCGGCTTGTTGAACGAAATCGCAGTGAACAACACGCAGATTGCGGAAGGTCAACTAAAGCGCAACGAGTTTATCGAAACCATCTATTACGGAATGGAGTGGTTCTCATTGATGAGCAAACTACAACGTGCGAAAACCGATGTTGATAGGAACGCGGCACTGGTTGAGTTTCATCAAAACTACAGCCGCACGGTAAGTGAAAAAACCACAGCAGCTATGCTTTCCATGGCCTTGGAGACCTTCCCTAACCTAATAGGGGATATGGACGAATCTATGTTTGTAAACACGGTTCATGATGAGATTGATGCGCTGGTAGAATTTACTATGAAAGATGAGCCTATCGATTTAGAAACAGTCGCAACAACGGCGAGCACCTTCAGCACATCCGCATTCAAAGGCTTTTATGCAGTCTCTCCAGATTACGCTCTATTGCAGAGGGCGACCGAATTATCTGCCGAATACATGCGGGCATTGATGGAAGTATTCCCTGAGCGCAACTTCTACCCGAATGCCAACAGCACACTCCGCGTGACCTATGGAAAGCTCGAAGGGGTAAACCCTCGCGATGCTGTATCCTATGGAACCACTACCTATTTAGACGGTGCCATGGCGAAATACAAGCCAGGGGATTACGAATTTGATATGCCTAGTAGACTGATCGAGTTGTACGATAACAAGGACTACGGCGACTATGCAGAGAACGGAAAACTACCAGTCTGTAACATTGCATCGAACCATACCACAGGTGGAAACAGCGGTTCACCGGTGCTGAATGCACGTGGAGAGCTCATTGGCTTAAATTTTGACCGTATTTGGGAAGGTACCATGAGTGATGTGAACTTTGATGCAAACATCTGCCGTAACATCATGGTTGATAGTAGATACGTCTTGTTTATCATCGACAAATTTGCCGATCAGCGCTGGTTAATCGATGAAATGGAGTTGATTAAATAAATGAAGAAACACGTATTCATTCTGGGTATTCTGATGCTGGCGGCCTGTGGTCGTGCAGGGGAGGGTGCCTACGAATTGGATGCCGCTTATACCTTTCTAGGAGCCGATTTTCCATTAGAGCCTCCCTTAGATTACAGCAGCTCAGTACCGGATTATATCACTCACGACAATCGCCTGGACGGTGATGTAGATCATCGCAAAGCGACTTTGGGCCGAGTACTGTTCTATGACAAGCAGCTCAGTCTAAACAACTCTATCGCTTGTGGTTCGTGTCATATTCAGGCGCACGCTTTTGGCGATACTTCACAGCAAAGTGTTGGATTAGACGGTGGTTTGACTTCGAGACAAAGCATGCGCCTAGTAAACACTAGGTTCGCCGCACTCCCGGCAATGTTCTGGGACCGTCGGGCGATCAACCTCAGAAACCAAGTTATTCAGCCTATTGAAGACCATATCGAAATGGGCTTTAGCGGCACGGGTGATCAACCTGGCTTGGACAGCTTGTTGACTAAACTTCAGGGACTGCAGTACTATTCCGAACTCTTTGACTGGGCCTTTGAACAAAAAGGAACTACCATCAATAAGCAGCGTCTCGCTCAAGCACTAGAACACTTTGTGAGCTCCATTGAAAGCTTTGATTCAAGGTTTGATGAAGGTTTTGCGGCGGTGGGCGATATACAAGGTCAATACTCAAACTTCACACCTGCAGAAAACAGAGGAAAGTTTCTTTTTAGAGTCCCACCTCAACTTGATAATCAGAATGTACGCACGGCAGGAGGTGCTGGATGTGCGGGCTGTCACCGTCCTCCAGAGTTTGATATCGATCCGATGAGTGGNAANAATGGNGTAGANNAAGAGGCAGGNAATCCTGCGGGCTTTGATACTACCAATACGCGTTCACCTTCGCTNAGGGATCTTTTCGGTCCTGATGGTGAAATCAATACGCCTATGATGCACACAGGGAACTTCCTAGAGTTCACCACCATAGTGGAACATTACAATGAGGTCATCCCCGATGTTAATAATCGTACCGTCGACGGAAAATTGGTTCGCGGATTAACCTCGGTTAAACTGGAGCTAACGTCAACCGAACGTGCAGATTTAGAGGCCTTCGTTAAAACCCTTACGGGTTCGAATATGTACTTAGACGAGCGTTGGTCTTCGCCGTTTTAATGTGTAAAACTTACCGGNACTGATTATTGGGCAATTACGGGCGTTCGCCGTAATTTTAGCGCTTCAATAANTGAACATGAGAGATACTACAATTTTCGACCTAATCGCCAAAGAACGTCAGAGACAGGTAAATGGAATTGAGCTGATTGCTTCAGAAAACTTTGCTTCTGAGCAGGTGATGGAAGCCCAGGGTTCGGTCCTTACTAATAAATACGCGGAAGGCTATCCAGGAAAACGCTATTACGGTGGTTGTGAGATTGTAGATGTCGTCGAGGATTTAGCCCGTGATCGAGCGAAAGAACTCTATGGTGCAGCGTATGTCAACGTTCAGCCGCACTCTGGATCTCAAGCCAATGCAGCTGTGTATTTGGCTGTGATGAAGCCTGGTGATACCGTTCTAGGTTTCGATTTGAGCCATGGTGGTCACTTGACCCACGGTTCTCCAGTAAACTTCTCAGGTAAAACCTACAATGCTGAGTTTTACGGAGTAGAGAAGGAGACCGGTTTATTGAATTATGAGACGATAGAGGCGAAAGCGAAAGAATGCAAACCACGTATGATTATTGCTGGTGCTTCTGCCTACAGTCGTGATATCGATTTTGCTCGATTCCGTGAAATTGCGGATGAAGTAGGCGCTATTCTTTTGGCAGATATCTCACACCCATCAGGCATGATTGCCAAGGGTATCCTGAACGATCCGATGCCGCATTGTCATATCGTTACTACCACTACTCATAAAACGTTGCGTGGGCCACGTGGAGGTATGATCATGATGGGAGAGGACTTTCCTAACCCATGGGGGGAAACCAACATGAAAGGCGATGTAAAAATGATGTCTAATGTTTTAGACATGGCCATTTTCCCTGGTATTCAAGGAGGGCCGTTAGAGCATGTTATAGCTGCAAAAGCTATTGCATATGGTGAAGCATTAACGGATGAGTTCTTTCACTATCAGTTACAGGTAAAAAAGAATTCGGCGGCAATGGCGAAAGCCTTCGTAGATCGCGGGTATGATATCATTTCAGGTGGAACAGATAACCACTTAATGTTGATTGATTTGCGCAACAAAAGTGTGACGGGTAAAGCGGCAGAGCAGGCTTTGGTTCGTGCGCATATCACTGCAAACAAGAACATGGTGCCTTTCGATGATAAGAGCCCATTCACTACTTCAGGTATTCGTTTAGGCGCATCAGCGATTACTACGCGCGGATTGAAAGAGGCGGACATGGAAATCATTACGGACTTCATTGACCGCGTAGTGACAAATATTGATTCAGATACACACATTAAGGAAGTCCGAGATGCAGTCGTTAAAATGATGCAAGATCGTCCGTTGTTTACTTGGGAGTAATTATCTTCGAAGGAACCAATAGCCTTAGTATTATGTGCAAGAGTATTACAAAGCGCTGCGCCTCACTGGCTGCAGCGCTTTTCTTTTCGCTACCCATGGTGGCCCAGCTTGATTTTGAAATAGATAGAACGGTTAAAGAAACCCGCGTCGGCATAATTAGAAATGCCTTGCTGACCATCGATGATGATGCGAAAGCCATCATTAACCGGCCGTTAAAGAACCCAAATTTTTCTGTAAATGGTGTCAAGCTGTTTGCTATGATTGTTACGGATTACCAGACCACGAAGTTTTTTCAGGAGCATATTGAGCCTTTGGATGTTCATATTCGGTCGGTGGTGTCTTTCCCTAGTTTGTATCCCAATGTACCCGTATTGGGTAGATGGGGAGGTGGAGTTGACGGCTGGATGTATACAGGTGTTACAGCAATGTATGCAGCAGGTGTGCTTACGGGACACGAAAAAATGCAGGAGGCTGGCCTACTCACAGTTAAGGCAGTTGTTGAATCCTATGTTGTAAGCCACATCGTCCTAAAGACCTTAGTGGCTCGACAT
>NYXD01000078.1 GCA_002685435.1 Cryomorphaceae bacterium
ACGTCACCCGCCTCTAGTCCCGCATTCGCACCGGGTCGGCCTTCTGTTGCACCGTCAATTCTAAGACCAGGACCGCCGAAGAGGTAGTCGGGAATTACTCCCAAAGTCACGGAGAAGTTGGGCGTCGTCTTTTGTTCGGAGGAGGTGGTTCTCTGAAAGTTTAAATTCTCATAGTTCGCGGTTCGCGCAGTAAGGGTGTAAATCAACGAAGCGAGCTTTGCCATGCCTTTATAATTAATCTTATCGGCATCGTCTGTAGGCTTATGGTAGTCATTGTGCGTTCCTGTGAAGAGGTGCAATACCGGCAAGTCTTTGTAGTAGAAAGAGGTTTGATCAGACGGGCCTACACCGGCTGGATCTTTTTTAATATCTAGGCCATGAATAGGGGCATTTAGAATCCCATTCCATTCTGCTGCAGTTCCTGTTCCGGAAATTTGAAGGCGGTTATCTCGTAATCTGCCCACCATATCACTATTAATCATGTATTCAATCCCCCTTAGCGGAAAGGTCGGATGGTTTGTCCAATATTTTGATCCGATCAAGCCCAATTCCTCAGCGCTATAGAATTGTATCAAATAATTATAATTCGTGTCTTTACGTAGAGCATAATAGCGCATTACCTCCAATAGAAGGGCTGTTCCGGAACCGTTATCGTCTGCGCCATTGTGAATGGCAGCGGGGCCTTTATACAAACTATTTTCGCCGCCCATTCCAAGGTGATCGTAATGTGCTCCAAGCACTACGGTTTTGCGCTTGTTGTTGTGGATGTANCCAANCACNTTGTAACCATCGCTATAGCGTTCAGACATCATCACCGACATGGCTACTTTCTGTGTGCGTTTCATAAGTTTCCCTGCCCATTTTTCGTTTCTCGCGAAGAATACGGGTACTGAAGAAGCGTTGATACTTTTAAAGAATTCTCGCGTGTCCGAGGCTGTAGCTTCCGGATTGATAAGCAACACACCTGTGGCACCTTTTTCCACGAGATTAGCCACACGTTCGTTCAAACTGTGGTACGCTGTATAAGCGCTATGTGGGTGGATGCCGTCGGGCGAACTCACGTTCATCACGGCAATTTTACCCGCCACATCGATCTTCGCAAAATCATCGTAAGTGCCATCTTCTGTCGTGATACCATAGCCGACATAAACCGTTTTTCCGTCTACAAGACCCGTCGTAGCACTTATGGAAACCGGATAGAAATCTTCGTGACCCTCTAAATGCGTTTTGCCTATCCATAGTTTAGTTGCGTCATAGTTTACCTCAGCATATTCTGGAACGGGAAACCTCTGGAAATATCCGTTTTCACCCATAGGTTCAATCCCATATTCAAACATTTTTCCCGCTATATAATCGCGAGCAACGTCTGCTTCAGATGTACCAGGCTTGCGTCCTTTTAGCGCGTCTGAAGACAAGAAAAACAAATCATGCTCTATACGCTTTACAGCGGTCAGATCAATAGGGATTTCTTGCGCGTATACGTTAGCGGGAAGCACAGTCGTTAAAAGTAGAGCTAGGGTAAAGAACTTGTTCATGAGTTCATTTTTGTTTCCCCACAAAGGTAGCGACCAAAGACTATATTTGAAGTGTGAGCAACGGTATGAAAGCACTTGCTGGTCAAACGGCCATTTACGGCGTAAGCAGCATCTTAGGAAGGATGATCAATTTTTTATTGGTCCCCCTGCAGACTGCAGTCTTAAGCCAGTCTGCTTATGGTATTAACGTTGATTTTTATTCCCTCATAGCCTTCCTCATTGTAGTCGTCACCTTCGGAATGGAGACCGCGTATTTCAGATATTCCGAGCAAGACGGCTTTGACGAAGGCAAAGTTTTCGGAGCAGGACTAGCCATGATTGCGCTGGTTTTAGCCAGTTTAGGGCTCTTCGTTTTGCTCTTTCAAAATGAATTATTGCATTCTCTTCGGTGGGAAGAAACGCCGGAATACCTTAACTATTTCATAGCCATATTAGCCTTAGACGCCTTAAGTGCATTGCCTTTTGCTCGACTTCGGAGAACAAACAAAGCGGTACGGTTCGCTGGAATAAAATTGGCTTTGATCTTCTCCAATGTGCTGATCAACCTGTATATCTTCCTTCCAGCCTATTGGGAATTGCACGGTAGTGTCGGCTATTGGTCACACGAAATGCGCGGTGTAGGTTATATTTTTGTCGCCAACTTCTGGGCCGCGGTCCTAATGTTCGCACTGCTCCTTCCCACCTTATTTCCACTACAACTCAATCTAGACAAGCGGTATGTTAAAACCCTTTTGATGTTTGGTATTCCTCTCCTTATAGGAGGACTGGCGGGTATTGCTAACGAGATGCTCGATCGCCAATTGTTGAAATACCTCCTTCCCAAAGAAAGCGCATATGCTGGCGTTGGAATCTATGGAGCGGTTTATAAAATCTCTATCTTTTTAATCCTATTTAACCAAGCTTTCCGCTATGCAGCGGAGCCGTTTTTCTTTAAAAATGCAAAAACAAAGGACGGACCAGAAAGAATGAGTACCGTCATGGATGGGTTCGCTTGGGTCATGTGCGTTGGGTTTGTATTGATCATTTCGGGTCTCGATTACCTCAAGTTTTTCGTGGATGACAAGTTTTGGACTGGCCTCCACCTGGTTCCCATCTTACTTTTAGCAAATGTCATTTTAGGAATCAACACCAACCTAAACGTTTGGTATAAAGTGAGTGATAAAACCGTTTACGGCATCTACATCACTTTCGTGGGTTTGATCATTACCGTTATTGGTAATGTGGCCCTCATTCCCGTATTAGGGATTCTTGGCGCGGCATGTACCACGTTAGCTGCCTATTTTGCCATGTTTATTGCCAGTGTGTTGTGGGGCCGTAAACACTATCCGGTACCATATAATTGGAGTAAAATAGGTGCCTTTGTCGGCTTCGCCTGCCTTGTGGTGTTTATCTTACATTATACGAATTGGCCCACCGGTCCATTAAAAGTTTTAGGCGGCATGGTCTATTTAGGAATTATGCTTTTCTGGGAACGAAACGGACTCCTTAAATTCGCAACAAGAAAATGAAGATCAACGTAATCTACAGTGGCAAGCACGAACTGCCACAATTCGAAACCGCACAAAGTGCAGGTATGGATATTCGAGCGAATATCGATGCGCCAGTTACGCTACATCCGGGTGATTACACGCTCATTCCTACCGGTATCAAAATGGCACTACCAGACGGCTTTGAAGCACAGGTGCGCCCACGCAGCGGGCTTGCCTTTAAACACGGAGTCACCGTATTGAACAGTCCCGGAACTATTGATGCCGACTATCGCGGTGATGTTGGTGTGTTGTTGATCAACCACGGCAAGCAACCTTTTGTCATTGAAGATGGCATGCGTATTGCACAATTAGTGATCGCACAATACACCCAATTCGATTGGAATGAGGTGATTGATTTAGATGAAACCGCTCGTGGCGCCGGAGGATTTGGCAGCACAGGCAAACAATAAAAACCAACCTAAAAACCTAAAAACAGATGAAAATTATTGTCCCAATGGCCGGTCGCGGCTCCAGACTAAGGCCACATACCCTAACCGTACCGAAACCGCTCATTCCTATCGCAGGAAAGCCTATTGTACAGCGGTTGGTCGAGGATATCGTGAGCGTTTGCGGCGATAAAAAAGTGACCGAAATAGCCTTTATCATTGGAGATTTTGGGGCCGAAGTGGAAGCCAATCTTATCAAAGTCGCTGAAGACCTTGGTGCTAAAGGAAGCATCTATTACCAAGACAAACCGCTCGGTACTGCGCACGCAATTCACTGCGCCGCGGATAGCATGGACGATGAGATTGTAGTTGCCTTTGCAGATACACTGTTCCGCGCAGATTTCACCCTAGATACTGAAGCAGATTCTGTGATTTGGGTGAAGCAAGTAGATAATCCTTCTGCCTATGGCGTTGTTCAGTTTGGCGAAGATGGAACCATCAATAATTTCGTTGAAAAACCGCAAGAATTCGTTTCTGATAAAGCCATCATCGGTATTTATTATTTCAAAGATGGCCCCGGGTTACGCAATGAACTGAAGTACATTCTCGATAACAAGATCATGGACAAAGGGGAATACCAACTCACGGATGCATTGAGCTCTTTGCTTGCACAGGGGAAGGTATTCAAGCCAGGAACCGTGAACGATTGGATGGATTGTGGAAATAAAGCAATAACCGTTGAAACCAACAGCAAGATGTTAGGCTACCTCGAGGGAAAACCTGAATTGCGTGGAGCCAACATTACCCTCGAAAATGCGACCATTATCGAACCCTGTTACATCGGTTCAAATGTGGTATTGAAGAACGCAACAGTAGGGCCAAATGTGAGTTTAGGCAATGATTGTGTGGTTGAAGATGCAACGATAGAGGGTTCATTAATACAGACAGAAACGACGATTAAAAATATTCACCTCAAAGACAGTATGATCGGCAACAAAGCGCATGTCGACGGGAAGTGGACTTCACTATCTTTAGGTGATTTTTCAAGAATGGACTAATGCACAAAAAGCTGGCCCTGTTTGGGGTACTTTTCTTTACAGCTTCACTTTATGCGCAAGGCCCTTCGGAAGAGGGGCCTTCTGCGTTAGGCGGAACGTTCTATAAAGCCGAAACCTACCGCATCACAGGAAGGACTGACCTGGCGATGGAGCTTTACGAGAAGCTGGCAAAGGATCCGCTATATCGAGAAACGGCCTTATACCAATTGGCCCGTATGCATTTTGAGAAGAACCAATTTTTCCAGTCCTTCGACCTTGCATCGCTTGGTGTCGGTTCCTACCCGACGAATCTTTGGCTGCTTCGAATCAAAGCACAAAGCGCAAAAAATATAGGTGATTTTAAAACCGCGGGACACTCTTTTGAAGCACTCTATTCCTCAGCCCCGCATAAACGCGAATACCTTTTTGAAGGTTACAGTNCGTACCTCGAAGGTCGACTTTTTCTAGACGCCTTGGAAGTACTCTCTAAAATTGAAACTCTCGAAGGAACCACACCAGAATTGGTTCAAGATCGGGCGCGGCTTTACTTGCAACTCAACGATCCTAAATCTGCAGAACGTTGTTTTAAAACTGCCATTGAGGGCGCCCCAGATGTCCCAGAATATATAGGCTTATTGAGCCAATATTATGATGGCAACGGAAAAACAAAAAAAGCATTTAAAGTGCTCATCAAGGCGGTTGAGACATTCCCTGAAAACGGCGCCTTACACATGGAATTGGCCCGTATGGCTCAAAAAATGGACTATACTGAGGAAGCCTTTTACCACATGGAGCAAGGACTGCTGTTGGAAGGTGTCCCTCTTGAAGACAAGGTTCCCGTGATGTTGAGCATCTATGAGAACAAAGAAAATCCATCTTTTAAAGCCTTGTTCGATCGTGTTTTTCCAGTACTCGAAACTACTTATTCAGGTCGTATTGAGCTGCTTTTACTTACCGCACAAATTCACATACAGAATGAACGTTGGNACGAGGCTTTAGAAGGGTACCTCATGGCTATTTCAATGAATCCAACAAACTACGCGTTTTACCAAATGGCGTATTCTTTGAGTCAGGAGGTTGGTGATGTAGATGGACAAATTGCTTTGCTTGAACGCATCGAAGAACGCTTTAATACGGATGAAGATGTACTCGAAGGCCTTGTCTTCGAATATTATAAGGTGAGGCGTTGGGAATCTTGTGCTCGTTTAGCGACTGCGCGGGCAGAAATGACACTGGATCCTGAAGTGGCAGGAAATTTATTTGCCCTCGCGGGAACGGCTTGGTTCCAGTTGGATTCCTTTGACTTAGGTACCGTGGCTTATGAAAAAGCATTGGATCAAGAACGTAGCCCCACAACATTAAATAACTATGCGTGGGATTTAGCAACGCACGAACGAAATCTCGAAGTCGCATTGCAATTGACCGTAGAATGTAACGCCTCAGTTGCGCTTGAGCCTACGTTTTTAGATACTTGGGCATGGGTATTGTATAAAATGGGACGGTATACAGAAGCACAGGTTAAAATCGAACTAGCTTTGCAGCTGCTCAAAGAGGCCGATCGCGCCGGCACATATATACATGCCGCGAAGATCGAACAAGCTCTTGGGAATAAAGAGAAAGCAAAGTTCTATAGAATGAAAGAGGCCCGCTTAAAATAGATCTAATGCACGATGGACCACGGCATATATTGAGGATTGTGACACCCCTTTTTGTGGGTATGGCTTTAGCTGTGCTCACAGGCTGCGGCGGTCCTTTATCTGTCGAAAAGCCGCTACGAAGGGAAAAGATTAGCGACGGTGTGTCACGAAAAATAATCGTTGAAGATCGTTTTGCGTGGACACAAAGTTTTACGCGCATCTCAGCTGAAACGCCCGACGGTGAACAACGCTTTCGCGTTCAAGTACGTTCCAAACAAGACAGTATTCTTTGGGCAGCCATTTCCGACGATATGATTGGATTGCGTGTGGGAAAGGCTATTGTAATTAATGATAGTGCGGCCTTTTCTTCTACACTTCTTGGTGTAGAATGGACCGGATCCGCACATGATCTCGCGGGTGTAACTGGTATTGAGATCCCTTTTCAATATCTGAACAGGCTCTTGCGCGGCCAATTAATTGGGACCAATGACGCCATGCGGTATCGATACGACGCCAACGGTGACCACTGGGTTACACAATACGCTATAAGCAGAGGTCGCTCAGTAACGGTGGCTTTAGATAGGGACTTANGGATGAGTTACCTGCTTATTGAAGATCCCTTGGAATCGGTTTTTATTCAATACAAAAACGCAGATGAAGATACCGGATATCCGTCTGTAATCGAGATAACTATTAAAAGCCAACCGGATTACAAAGTCACCATTGAGGTTACTGAAATCCGCACTGGGGGGCCTTTTAATACACCATTTAGTCTGTGATGAAGAAGCTTTTATTCGTGTTTCTGGTCCTTCTAAATACTGGTTTGCAGGCGCAAACTAAAGAAGAATTACAGCGCCAGAAAGTGTTGCTGCAAGACCAGATTGATCTGGCAAGCGAATTACTTTTGAAGACTAAAAGTACCAAAGAAGCAAGCCTATCGGAACTTCAAACTTTGAATCAAAAAATTGAGGCGCGCAATAAGCTCATCAGAACGATGGACCGTCAAATTCGTTCGATTGACCGTGAAGTAACTCGCAAAGCTAAAGAGATTAAGGATCTCGAAAGACGTGTCGATTCTTTGAAAAGTGATTATGCGGATCTTATCAAGCTCGCTCAACGTCAACAAAAACCACGCGATCAAATACTCTTTATTCTAAGTTCAAGCAGTTTCGCCCAAGCCGCTAAACGCATGCAATACTTCAAGGATATGGCCGCTTACCGTGAGCGACAGGTACAACAGATTGCCGTTGCCCAGGAAACTTTGGCACGCGAGCGAGAAACACTGATCGCTAAAAAGGCTGAAAAAATTCAAGTCCAAAAAGCCCAAGAAGGAGAAAAATCAGCACTACAAGCGGATGCGCAAATCCAGGAAACGACGGTGCAAAATCTACAGTCAAAAGAATCGACTCTAAAGAAAGATATCGATAAAAAGCAGCGCGAAGCACAGCAATTAGAGCAGCAAATAAAACGCATCATCGCAGAGGAAATGCGTAAAGCTAAAGAACGGGCAGAACGAAGTAGTTTAGAAAATGAAGCTATAGAATTAGGGCTTGTTTCAGGCAAAGATTATTCGAGACGTACCTCGAATAAGGCCTTGAAAAAACTTATTGATAAAACCCGCACAGCAAAAGGATTAGATGTTCGAGATGATGGGCCATCTTTTGCTATGACCCCTGAAGCTAGGGCCCTGGCAAATAATTTTGCCTCAAACAAAGGTGCACTTCCCTGGCCTGTAGAACGTGGAATTATCACTGGAAAATTTGGTAAACATCCGCACCCTATTGTTAAAGGTGTGATTGTGGATAACCCCCATATCGAGATTACGACAGAAGAAAACGCAATAGTTCGNTCGGTATTCGAAGGTGAAGTCAGTTCGGTNGTGCCTATTCCTGGNGCCAATGTAATGGTNCTTGTNCGTCACGGNAATTACTTCACCGTTTACAGCAATCTCATTAATGTCAAGGTGAAAGCCGGNGATNTNGTCNGNCTAAAAGAGCNNATTGGGACGGCCTTTACAGATGAAGAAGGNAANACTATGGTCCAATTAGGCATCTGGAAAGANGCCGATATTCAAGANCCTAATCCCTGGCTCGCAAAATAGAAAACNATGTCAAAAATTTACTACCTCAGCACGTGNGACACTTGTAAGCGAATCATGAATCAATGGNGNCTTGANGGTGNNCAGTTACAAGANATNAAGNACGAACCNATCACTGAAANGCAGNTAGATGAAATGNNNGCTTTNGCAGGTTCTACCGAAGCGCTGTTTTCAAAACGTGCGAGGAAATACAAAGAATTAGGTCTTAAAGACAAAACACTAAACGATAGCGATATCCGGGCGCTTATTCTCGAAGAATATACCTTTTTGAAGCGTCCCGTGCTGATCCACGATGGTGCTATTTTCATTGGCAACAGTCCTAAAGTTGTCGCTGCGGCTGCAGCGGCACTTGGATAAACTATGGAGGCGGCCACGAAAAAAACAGTACTCATTGCGCATCTTGCTTTGCTTGGAGTTGCGCTCATTTACGGCGCATCTTTTCTCATCGCAAAAAACGCCATGCAAGGTGCCGTTCCGCCTAGAGCATTTATTCAATTTAGAGTAACCGGAGCTGCCCTTCTGTTTTGGATACTTCTTCCCGTTTCAGGAAATGACCGCATAAGCAGTATCCCTCGTAAAGACGTGCTAAGGCTACTCATATGTGCTGCATTCGGGGTTACCGCAAACCAGTTGTTTTTCTTCGAAGGATTGAAAATCACTACGCCCGTGAATGCCTCCATCATGATGGTAAGCGGTCCCATAGCGGTGCTCATCGTGGGTGCACTATTAGTGAAAGAACGCATTACCACTGAAAAATTAATTGGAATTTTACTCGGTGCCTTCGGGGCTTTCTGGCTCATCTATTCCGGAAACCAATTTGACCTTAGCGGCCTCTTTGGCAATGATGTTTCGCGTGGAAATGTCTTTGTACTTATTAATGCCACATCCTACGCCACGTATCTCGTCCTTGTCAAACCATTGATGTCAAGGTATAATGCCCTCTTTGTCATTCGATGGGTCTTCACTTTCGGAGTGTTTCTCGTACTGCCATTTGGTGGACCACAAATTCCCGAAATACCCTGGGAGCTATGGAACAGACCTATAATTGGTTCTGTAGTGTTTGTTATTCTCGGTACCACTTTCCTCACGTATTTAGGCAACATCATTGCCCTTAAAACCCTACACCCCGCTACGGTAGGGGCCTACATTTACCTGCAGCCGCTCGTTGCCAGTATACTGAGCTTCTTCTTTGGAGGCGAAAAGTGGAGTATTCACATGCTTTTTGGCGGTGCAGCTATTTTTATTGGGGTTTATTTCGTGAGCTTTTACGGTCGAAAACGCAACGCCTAACGTGGCTTGAGTTTCCTACCTTAGCAGAAATTTTGTTTCCATGATCCAAAGCATGACCGGTTTCGGCAAAGCCATTGGCCAATTTGCTGGTAAAAAAATCACCGTTGAAATCCGCAGTTTAAACAGCAAAGGGCTGGATTTAAATGCGCGCATTGCATCCCTATTCCGTGAAAAAGAATTGGACATCCGCAAGATTGTGGGTGCCGCATTAAACCGCGGTAAAGTCGATATCAATATTTACGCAGAGGTAACCGGTATTGAAAGCGCTTCGAGCATCAATATGGAACTAGCGAAAGCGTACCTCGAACAACTGACTGTTTTAGAACGAGAAGCTGCTACCAAAGGTGATTTGATTGCTGCCGTAATGCGAATGCCTGATGTAATGAGCAGCGGAAAATCGGAAATGAGCGAAGAAGAATGGGCGTTTTTAAAGGGCTTACTCCACGAAGCCATTGCGGCCTTAGTAGAATTTAGAACCCAAGAAGGAGCGTCCATTGCTGTGGATTACGAGGAAAGACTGGCGTCTATTGAAGATGCCATGAAAGGGATCGAGCCCCATGAAGGTGCGCGTTTAGATGCCGTTCGCGAGCGACTTATGAAGGGACTTGAAGGTATTGAGGTGGATTCGAACCGATTCGAACAAGAGGTCGTATTCTACATTGAAAAACTAGATATCAACGAAGAGAAAGTGCGTCTTGCGAATCATATTAAATACTTCCGCGAAACTATGCGGAAGGAAAATACCGGGAAAAAATTGGGCTTTATCGCTCAAGAAATTGGTCGGGAAATCAATACTGTAGGTTCGAAAAGTAACTATGCGCCGATGCAACAATACGTCGTTCAAATGAAAGACGAATTGGAAAAAATCAAAGAACAAATCGGTAATACGCTCTAATCTACGAATACTGCTTATGAGTACTTCAAAAGGTAAACTGATCATCTTTTCTGCACCTTCGGGCAGCGGAAAATCTACGTTGTTGCAGTATCTCATAAAAGAAGTTCCGGGATTCGCTTTTAGTATTAGTGCTACTTCTCGTGCGCCTCGCGGCAAAGAGGAAGATGGAGTGGATTACTACTTCCTTTCTAACGAAGCGTTTCAGCAACGTGTCGCTGACGAGGCCTTTCTCGAATGGGAAGAAGTCTATCCAGGGATGTCCTACGGAACGCTAAAAAGTGAAGTAGAAAAAAGCTGGAGTGCCGGGAATGCCGTGGGCTTTGATATTGATGTAGTTGGCGGTAAAAATTTAAAGGCGCGCTACGGCGAGCAGGCGCTTGCCTTGTTTATTCAAGCGCCAAGCATAGAGGAATTAGAGCGTCGACTCATTGCCCGTGGAACCGACAGCAACGAAAAGATCAAACAGCGCATTGAAAAAGCTTCTTGGGAAATGGACCAAGCTGCATTCTTTGACCACACCATCATCAACGACGACCTAGATCGAGCGAAAGCAGAAGCCAAAAAATTACTGATTGAATTTTTAGCAACGTAAGATGAAGGGTAAAATCGGCTTATTCTTTGGTACGTTTAACCCCATACATATAGGGCACCTTGCGTTGGCGGAGTTCTTCTACCGCTATACAGAATTGGACCAAATTTGCTTTGTGGTCACACCGCACAATCCCTTCAAGAAAAAATCGAATTTATTGCCCGATCGTGAGCGATTGCATCTGGTTCATTTGGCTTTAGAAGATCAAGAAGGGATGACGGTAAGCTCTATAGAATTTTCGCTGCCTCAGCCGAATTATACAGCACAAACGTTGGCCTATTTGCGCGAACAACATCCGGAAGCCCAATTTTCGCTCATCATGGGCGAAGACAATCTCCACGGATTACACAAATGGAAAAATGTCGAGAGTATCGTTGAGGCGCATGACATCTTCGTGTACCCTCGTCATGCAAATGAAGTAGTCCCCGAAAATCCGCATTTTGAAAAGCACCCTAAAGTGACTTTTGTTCAAGCGCCGCGAATGGAAATTAGTGCAACGCTGATTAGGAAGAGTTGTAAAGAGGGAAAACCACTCCGCAACTTGCTTCCGAAAGCAGTTTTTGAGTACATTGAAGGAAGTAATCTCTTCCAATAGTTCATGGCCACTTTTATCTCACGTATTGCTCTGGAATTAATCAATGGGCCGGGTATTTTGCATGAAAAACTCGTGCTTTTACCCAACCAGCGTACAGAACTTTTCTTACGTGAAGCATTAAAGGAACACATTTCAGATACGGCCCTATTGCCCATGTTCACTACGGTTGATCAGTTCATCGCGCAAGCGGCGAATCTCGTGGTGGTCGAGCCTTTGGCCTTAATGGTACGTCTGTTTGATTGCTATGAACGTACTCGTGCGCAAGCTTTAGCACAAGGTACTAGCGAAGGCTTAGGTAGTTTTTTAAACTGGGGACAAACACTCTTATCCGATTTTGGAGAAATCGATCGATACCTCCTCAATCCAGCGCATGTTTTGGGCGATTTATACAACGTTCAAAAATTGGCCGAATGGGATTTAGAGCCGGGTGAAGAAACCGCCTTAATGCGTCGGTATTCCGATTTCATCGCACTGCTTCCTGCAACGTACGAGAACTTTACTTCCTACTTGCTCGAAGATGGCGAGGCCTATAGTGGATTGGCAGCGCGTCACCTCGCGTCACATCCGGAGAGTACGGCTGCTTATCTCAGCAAGAATGGTGTTAAACACGTACTCATTGCGGGTCTAAACGCACTGAATACAGCGGAATTGAGCATTATTCAGTCTATTCGCGAAGTGTGCCCCACGCGGACGCTTTGGGATATAGATTCTCATTACTTTAACGATCCGTTGCACGAAGCGGGACATTTTCTTCGAGGACACGTTCAGCGCCAGAAAACATTTGGAAAAGATGTACCTGCTACGAAGGGAGTAGCGAGTGAATGGAAAACCATTTCGAAGCACATCCATCCCGTCGGGGCCAGTCAATATACTGGTCAAGCTAAAGCGGTCGCTGTCGCGCTTGAAGACCTGAGAAAATCGGGCATTGCACCCAAGGATATCGCCGTTATTCTTGCAGACGAATCGCTCTTGAATCCTGTGCTCAGTTTCTTACCGGAGGCCTACGATAAAGTAAACATTAC
>NYXD01000079.1 GCA_002685435.1 Cryomorphaceae bacterium
GTGTGGTGGTCCAGGCGAGGAAGTGTACGGTCGCGGCGCCGAAGAGCGCTTCACTTTGCCCGTTATTTATCATTTTGAATTGGGCCACGACGGTGTTGTCTTTGACATCCTGATAGCAGCCTGGCTGATTTAGTTCATGCGAGCTCAATCCCGTACCCGCCTTTGGTGAGTAAGGTTGAATGGTATAGCCCTTGTAAATCAAACCCTTTTTATAGAGTTGCGAGAGCAGCCACCACACACTTTCCATGTACTTTGGCTCATAGGTAACATAGGGTTTGTCCATATCTACCCAATAGCCCATTTGGTCAGTCAAGTCTTTCCAAATACCGGTATAACGCATGACTGCGGTGCGGCACGCATCGTTGTATTCTTCTACAGTGATGGACTTGCCTATATCTTCTTTGGTAATGCCCAATTCTTTCTCAACACCTAATTCTACTGGTAAACCGTGAGTATCCCATCCCGCTTTACGGTCAACGAGGTAGCCTTTTTGTGTTTTGTAGCGACAAAACACATCTTTTAATGAGCGTCCCATAACGTGATGAATACCTGGAAGTCCATTCGCGCTTGGAGGACCTTCAAAGAAAATCCAAGGCTCGGCATCCTTGCGTGCAGCGAGCGTTTGTTCAAATAAATGCGATTGCTTCCATTTGGCTAAAACAGCTTTGTGGATGCCCGCGAGGTCGAGATTGGCGTATTCTGGAAATGTGCTCATGAGGTTATTCTACAGTAGCGATACACTTAAGTTCTATGGCAATGGGCGTAGGTAGGCTGTTTATTTCTACGGTAGTTCGGCACGGTTGGTTATCTTGGAAGTATTCTGCATAGATGCGATTGAACGTATGAAAATCGCGTTTCATATGAACAAGAAAGACCTGTACGTCGACCAATTCTTCCCAAGAAGAACCGCTCGCCTCCAAAATGGCCTTCACGTTTGCAAAAACACTGTGGACCTGTGCTTCAAAATCAAAAGCTTTAAAATTGCCATTGTGATCCAATTCCAATCCTGGAACCCCGCTATCATTCGCATCGCTTCCCGCCGTTCTAGGACCTACTCCTGAGAGGAACAACAGGTTGCCTACTTTTCTGGCGTGCGGGTACAAACCCACTGGTTTTGGGGCGGTTGAGGTTGAAATCTTGCTTGAATCGGCCATATCACTTCTTTATTGAGTCTGCAAAAATAGGGAATGCACATGGGAAGCCCTTCATGAAATGGCAACAGCTTCAAAGAAAACTTAGTGTTATTTGTACACTTAGTTCAATTTGTTATATATTTGTCCCTGTATGTGAAGATTGGTGGTTCTTTCTTTTCATGCTTCTGTGATAGGTTCTAGGGGCTATTTGGCAGAGTTTTCAAGGTGTTACTGAGCCGATTTTTAACACCTGAGAATCCTTCCAAATTCCCCTTTTTTTGTGCCCAAAATGTTCGTTTTACGCGATTTTCACCCTGCCAATGTGTCTATTTTCAGAGGAAAGTTTCGAATTGGCCCTTTTTTAGCAGTCATAAAAGTCTACCCTTCGGGTACAACCTATTATTTTTGTAGACTATTTATAAGAATCTGACAGCCTCATGCTGAAACTCATATCCAAACTCGTGGGATCGAAAAGTGACCGCGATCTGAAAAAATTACAGCCTTACGTAGAATCTGTAAATGCATTTGATGCGGCGCTCATAACCATGAGCAATGATCAATTGCGTGAGCGTACGGTTGCGTTCAAAGCGAGTATCGCGGAAGCGACGGCTGAAACAAAAGCATCTAAGGATGCACTTTATGCGCAGATTGATGCTACGCAGGATTACGATGCTCGTGAGCCGTTGTACGAAGAAATAGAAGCTTTAGACGCTCAAGAACTTGAACTGATTGAAGGTGTATTGAGCGCCATACATCCGGAAGCCTTTGGTGTAATGCGTGAGACCGCCAGACGTTTTAATGCGGGTGATGTTCGTGCCACTGCGACAGCATTGGACAGAGAATTGGCAAAAAGTCACGCTCATATTACCCTAGACGGAGATGAAGTGATCTATTCAAATTCTTGGAAGGCTGCAGGTGGAGACATTACCTGGAACATGGTGCATTATGACGTCCAGTTGATCGGTGGAACGGTCTTGCATCAAGGAAAGATTGCGGAGATGGCTACGGGTGAAGGAAAAACACTCGTTGCGACCTTACCCGTCTATTTGAACGCACTTCCGCAGCGCGGGGTGCACGTGGTTACGGTAAACGACTACCTCGCGAAACGGGATAGTGAATGGATGGCTCCAGTATTTAATTTTCATGGGTTAACGATCGATTGTATCGATAAACACCCTTCGAATTCTGAAGAGCGTCGTGCCGCTTATTACAGCGATATCACTTACGGTACAAACAATGAATTTGGTTTCGATTATTTGCGCGACAATATGGCGCGCCGTCAAGAAGATCGCGTTCAGACGCGCGGACATCACTTCGCTATTGTGGATGAGGTGGACAGCGTCTTGATTGACGATGCACGAACGCCGCTTATCATTTCTGGCCCTACACCAAAGGGCGATCAGCATCAGTTCAATGAGTTGAAATCGTATGTAGAAGCATTGATGACGGCACAAAAGGCATTGGTTCAGAAAGAATTGGCTGAAGCAAAGAAATTGATCAGTGAAGGCGATACCGAAGAGGGTGGTGTGAAATTATTACGCGCCTACCGCGGACTCCCTAAGTCGAAGCCGTTGATTAAATTCTTGTCGCAAGACGGTATGAAGTCACTGCTCCAGAAGACGGAGGCGAATTACATGCAAGAGCAAGGCAAGAAAATGAAACTCATCGATGAGGAAATGTATTTCATTATTGAGGAGAAAAACAATCAAATTGATTTGAGTGGTAAAGGGGTCGATCTGATCTCTAAGAATACCGCAAAAGACTTTTTCGTCATGCCCGATATTACGTCTGAACTTAGTGCGCTGGAAGATGCTGGACTGAGTGCGGAGGAAAAGGCGGCGAAGAAGGATGTCATCATGCGCGATTACGGAGTTAAATCCGAGCGCATTCATACCGTCAACCAGTTGCTCAAAGCGTACGCCTTGTTCGAAAAAGATACGGAGTACGTCATCATGGACAACAAAGTGAAAATTGTCGATGAACAAACCGGCCGTATCATGGAAGGACGCCGTTATTCTGACGGTCTTCACCAGGCTATTGAAGCGAAGGAAAATGTGAAAATTGAGGCTGCGACGCAGACCTATGCGACCATCACACTTCAGAACTATTTCCGCATGTACCATAAGCTTGCGGGGATGACAGGTACTGCAGAAACGGAAGCAGGTGAGTTTTGGGAAATCTATGAATTAGAAGTAGTGGTGATCCCAACCAACCGTCCGATCGCACGTGATGATCGCGATGATATGGTGTTTAAAACCAACCGCGAGAAATACAATGCAGTCATTGAAGAGATTGCAACACTGCGCGATGCGGGACGCCCTATTTTGGTAGGTACTACGTCTGTGGAAATTTCCGAACTCTTGAGCCGTGCGCTGAAGATTCGTAAAGTACCGCATCAAGTATTAAACGCAAAAATGCACCAAAAAGAAGCGGAGGTTGTCGCAGAGGCAGGTAAGCCTGGCATGGTGACCATTGCAACGAACATGGCAGGTCGTGGTACGGATATTAAACTCAGCGATGAAGCAAAAGCAGCAGGCGGTTTAGCGATTATTGGTACCGAACGCCACGACAGCCGTCGTGTGGATCGCCAGTTGCGCGGACGCGCCGGACGTCAAGGTGATGTGGGTTCTTCTCAATTCTTCGTATCTCTTGAAGATAAACTCATGCGTTTGTTTAATTCTGAGCGTATTGCCGGTCTAATGGATCGTTTAGGCCTTGAGGAAGGAGAAGTGATCCAGCACAGTATGGTCAGTAAATCCATAGAACGTGCACAGAAGAAAGTCGAAGAGAACAACTTTGGAACACGTAAACGCTTACTAGAGTATGATGATGTAATGAATAGCCAGCGTACGGTGATTTACAAACGTCGTGCAAATGCCTTGAGCGGTCAGCGCATCAAAGTGGACATCGCTAATATGATGTATGATACTTTGGCTGATTTAGTAGAAGGTTACCAGCCAGCAAAAGATTTTGAAGGGTTTAAATTGGACTTCTTCAGAACCTTTGCTTTCGATCCTAATCTTGACGCTGAGACGTTCACTACAGGTGCCATTGATGATTTAGCAAATGACCTATTCAGTCAAGCCAGTACTTTCTATCGCGAGAAGGGAAATCGAATAGCTACGGCTGCATTACCAGTTTTTAAACAGGTTGTAGAGGACCCCAAGAATAATTTTGACAAGATCCTTGTGCCTATTACGGACGGGAACAAAGCTTTACAGGTAACCTCGGTACTTGAGGAGGTGATTAATTCTACAGGTCAATCGCTCATATCGGACATTGAGAAAGGCATTTCTATTGCCATTATTGATGACCAATGGAAAGAGCATTTACGTGCCATGGATGATTTACGTCAAAGTGTACAAGGCGCTGTCTACGAGCAGAAAGATCCGTTATTGATCTATAAGTTTGAATCTTTCGAATTGTTTAAATCGCTCGTTTCTAGTGTGAATCAGGAAATCGTGAGCTTCTTGTTCCGAGGTGATCTGCCAGCTAATGATCCCAGCAGTGTGCGTCGAGCCCCGGCTTCACAACCCAAACAACCGAAACTCCAAGAGAGTCACCCTGGAGCCGATGGATCTTCAACGCCGTCCGCTAGAACTCCGCAACAGCCGCGACCAAAGCCAACGCCGGTCGTGAATACGGGTAAAACCTACGGACGAAACGACGCAGTGACCATTGTGAACATGCAATCCGGTGAAGAGCGCAATGTGAAATACAAAAAGGCCGAACCGCTGCTACAACAGGGCTGGGTTATAAAAGAATAATTTGATGTTCTGGACGGCACTAACGCGTGTTTTATTACGCAACAGGTTGGCATGGTTAGTTACCGTGGCCTTGGCGACTGCTTTTATGGCATACCAAGGGACTTCTGTCGCGATGACCTATGAATTCGCGAAATTGATGCCGGAATCGGATTCAGTTTCTATAGAATACGACCAACTGGTAGAGGAATTCGGACAAGTGTCGAATACCGTTGTGATTGCCATGGAAGACGCTGATTTCTTTCAGCGCGAGCATCTCGAGCAATGGCTCGAATTGATGTCAGATTTAAAGGCAGTAGATGGTGTAGAGCATGTACAAAGCTTGACTGAAGCGTATGGATTATACGTAGACAGCGTCACTGAAAAATTGGCTCCAGATACGCTGTTTCAATTTTTACCTGAAAACGGTGAAGAAGAAATTGCGCTAGAAGCCCGAGTGAAAAGCTGGCCATTCTACAAGGGNATTTTATATCAAGGCGATACGTANATGGCCGTTTTGCGAATCGATGAAAATCGATTGTACAATAAAGAAATNGTTCCNGTAATNGANAANGCAAAANCCATAATTCTAGCATGGGANGCAANNNCNGNAAGNGACCTNCACATGTCNGGNTTNCCATGGATTCGCATCGCAAATGCCANNGCATTAGAGACGAGAGATTTACCGTACTGNNGGGCTAACACTGCTGGTNACNATTATCATTTTCTACCTCTTTTTAAAGAGNTTCCGGGCAACAGCGATTTCGATAATGATTGTTGCATTAGGTGCTGTNTGGGCCTATGGAATCATGGGGCTTTTNGGTTATGGATTAACGCTACTNTCTTCNTTGATTGCGCCGTTGATTATTGTTATNGGNGTTCCAAATTGTATTTANCTCATCAANAANTACCACCAAGAGTATAAAAAGCACGGCCANCAAATCAAGGCCATTCAACGTGTAGTAAGCAANGTGGGGTACATNGCGCTNATCACAAATACNACTACNGCANTNGGNTTTGCNGCNTTNATTCTTACNAGNAGTGAAAANTTAATNNAGTTTGGNGTCGTCAGTTCCCTCAGTATTCTCGCCNTTTTTATTTTGTCNCTTGTTCTTGTCCCNNTCATNTANAGTTATGTAAGTCCNCCAAAAGAGCGTCACCTCAANCATTTTGATGTGGCTTGGCTNATNTCGTTTTTGGATTTTCTGGACGATGCNGTTGAAAANAAGCGTAAATGGGTCTATGGGATTACCGGTGTNGCNGTAATTNCAGCCNTTTATGGCGTTACGCTGATTCAAACGGCCGGTAACCTCACCGCCGACTTTAATAAAAANAAGCAGNTTTATAAGGATGTCAAATACTTTGAGCNTNCCGTAGGAGGNGTNNTGCCATTNGACATCATNATAGATACCAAGCGCGAGGGCGGGGTAGAACGGCTCAGNACNCTNCGTCGCATAGAACAGTTGCAAGACAGTTTAAANNCAATGCCANAGTTGAGTCGATCTGGTAGTATTGTNGACTTNGTGAAATTTGCAAAGCAGGGTGTNATGTTTGGTAATCCNGATNTGTACGAANTGCCATCACGNTCGGAGCAGCAGTGGTTNCTNACNTATTTNCCACGCGGTATGAAGGACGAATCNGGATTAGCNAATTCTATGGCTACCGCCGANGGCCGTAAAGCNCGTATCTCCGTGCAAATGGCNGACCTNACCACACCAGAAATGCGTGTCTTGACGGATAAGGTGAAGCGTCTCGTTTCACAAATNTTNCCNGGCNATAATTTTGACGTCAGTATCACCGGNGCNTCGATTAAATTNATTCGTTCCACGAGCTACCTCATNAATAATTTGATACTCTCATTATTGCTNGCAATCATTGCCATATCNATAATNATGGCGTTNTTGTTCATGAGCGCACGCATGGTTTTGATNTCACTCATTCCTAANCTTATACCCATGCTNATCACNGCNGGTATTATGGGNTATGCTGGAATNCCTTTGAAACCTTCAACCATACTCGTATTTAGTATTGCNTTNGGCATTTCTGTCGACGACAGCTTGCATTTTCTTGCGAAATACAGACAGGAGTTAAATGCAAACGGTTGGAACATTCGATGGGCGGTAAAGAGCTCCATATTGGAGACAGGGCTTAGTATGTTTTATACCTCTGTAGTTTTGTTCTGTGGTTTTTCTGTCTTTATGACGTCAAGTTTTGCAGGCAACCAAAGTTTAGGTTTGCTTACCGCTATTACGTTGTTTGTTGCCATGTTGAGCAATCTATTGGTCCTACCCTCGTTTTTAATGTCCATGGAAAAATGGGTTACAAAGAAGGATTTGAGCGAAAACATTCTCGATATTTATGATTCTGAGGTAGGAACCGAAGACGAAGAATAAGCACTATGAAAGGAATACTACTCGCCGGAGGCTCCGGTACCCGACTCCATCCTCTGACTCTTGCGGTCAGCAAGCAGTTGATGCCAGTCTACGACAAGCCGATGATTTATTACCCGCTCAGTACNTTGATGCANGCGGGNATTCGCGAGATTCTAATCATTACTACTCCGCACGATGCGCCGTTGTTTAAGAAGCTGTTGGGCGACGGGTCCAGTTTAGGCTGCGTTTTTGAATATACTGTTCAAGAGCGACCAGAAGGCCTTGCCCAAGCATTCATTTTGGGTGAAAAGTTCATCGGCGACGATAGCGTTGCACTTATTCTAGGTGATAATATTTTTTACGGTTCTTACATGGCCAAGGTCTTGCAACAAAGTAAAGATCCTTCCGGAGGTATGGTATTCGCTTACCGCGTAAGCGATCCTCAGCGTTACGGTGTAGTGGAATTTGATGGGAAT
>NYXD01000080.1 GCA_002685435.1 Cryomorphaceae bacterium
GTCTTTAGGGTTGCCTGTATTTGAAAATGTCTCCATAGAATGGTATTCTGAGGTATTCATCAAAGAAGGACAATATGTTCTGAGGTACGAACTTCAAGATGCATCAGGTATTGCAGTGTCAGGTACACAAGGATTCAAAAGGATGCAGTCGGGAGTGAATCCGATTCGAATTAGCTACGCAATGGATGGGCAGAATAGTGGAGCTTATGCAATCAAAACTGAACTTTTAGATGCTGCCGGTGAAGTGATTAAGGAGGCTTCGGAGTCTCTGATGTGGTACAGTGATGAAATGTTGATTGATGCATCTTTATTAGAAGGTGTCTTAACCAGAGCAACTTTCGAAAAATCTTGGGGAAATTGGGATGAAGTACCCGAATACCTTAGTATGATTGCTCCACTTGCCTCGCTAGCCGAACGCAGGCTGTTAATGAATCTAAAAGAGTCGATGGATACTGCTCGAGCTGCATTTTACTTGACGCGTTTTTGGCAGGAGAAAGCACCGGATCAGGCTTTGGAATCTTGGTTGGGTTATAAAAGGGTAGTGGATCAGGTTGATTCTGAATTTGGGTCAAAGACGTTACCTGGTTACAAAACCCAAATGGGTCGTGTCTTTTTGCAATACGGTGCACCTTCTTTAGTTGAGGAACGTCCATTCGACGGAAAGAACTACCCCTATCAAATCTGGCAATACGACAGACTGGTGAGCTCAAGCACTCCAATACAACAAAACCAGGTATTTATTTTCGTTGATCAGGAGTTGGTAGGCCGTCAATATACATTGATCCATAGCAGCGCTATGGGTGAAGTAAAAGATCATAAATGGCAATTTCATTTATCACGTCATTCAAATACAGGACCCGATATCGATGCGACTTCCACACAATACAGTAGAGATAATTTCGGAGAGCGAATTTCTAATTCCCTGATCATTGGGAATCAGGGAACCTGGTTTGACCAATTCAATAATTAACAGGATGAGTAATACCATCGCCGTAGCCGTCTTAAATTGGAATGGAAAATCGTTGCTTCAGATGTATTTATCTGGAGTAATTAAAGATAGCACTCCCCATAAAGTTTACGTCATAGACAACGATAGTTCAGACGATAGTGTTGCATATATAAAGGAGAATCACCCCGAGGTAACAGTCATACAGACCGGTGAAAACCTTGGTTATTCTGGGGGATACAACGAAGGTTTAAAGGCAATTCAAGAGCCCATTTCTATCCTATTAAATAGTGATGTTCGAACAACCCCTGGATGGCTGAACCCAATAGATGAGCACTTTGAAAATCATCCTAAATGTGCAGCGTTGCAACCTAAAATACGTTGGGACCGTTCTCCAGAGCAGTTTGAATATGCAGGTGCATCTGGCGGTTTCATAGACCGTTGGGCNTATCCTTTCTGTCGNGGTAGAGTATTNGGNACNCTCGANAATGACATNGGTCAATACAATACCCCAANAGAAGTNTTTTGGGCCACAGGNGCCTGNTTAGCNGTNCGNACNGATGTNTTTAAANCCNTAGGNGGACTCGANNCNATGCTNTTTGCGCATATGGAAGAGATNGANCTGTGTTGGCGAATGCAACGNGCAGGNTTTGAAGTNTGGGTTCAGCCTGAAAGNACCGTTTACCATNTGGGNGGGGCGACATTAAGTGCNGANAATCCTAAGAAGACATTCTTAAACTTCAGAAATAATCTNATTATNGTCATGAAGAATTTACCCCATTTCACTGCTTTAAGGGTCATCTTCATTCGCTTGATCCTTGACGGTNTNGCAGGNATNCANTTCNTATTTGCTGGNAAACCNAAGCATACCNTNGCCATCATCAGAGCCCACTTTGCTTTCTANAGTAAATTNACGGNTGTACAACGGGCTAGAGCACGAACAGCTAAATACCCTTTTAAACGTTTTCGTGACTTGAAGGGAACTTATCCAAATTCAGTAGTTTGGCAATACTATAGTAAGGGTAAAAAACGTTTTTCAGACTTCTATTAATACGCTTATCGTCGCCTACGAATATTGAGTTATCGATTCATTATCTACGGAATTTAGCATCTCGATAATGAGACTTTATTTAGCCTTCATTCATGGATATTGTTATCAAGTAACGATAAATGGTGCAAACTTGATATTGAATTCATGCAATGACCGCTAAAGATATCTTAAATTGTAACTAAACAAAACCATATCTAATGAGACGAATTATACTAAGTTTCCTTCTGTTGTTTAGTGCTATGCTTTCGGCACAAACTTTAACCCAGACCATACGCGGTACTGTGGTCGATTCAGAATCAAAGTTCCCGTTAGCAGATGCCATGGTCGTATGTGATTCAAGGCAAGCTTTCACGGATGAGTATGGTCAATTTTCTTTCGAAGTGGAGATTGGTCGTAAGGTTGTTGCGGTCCAATTGTTTGGCTACGAGCCCAAGAGTACCATAGTAGAGCTTAATTCTGCAAAACAAGCTGTTATACGTGTGGACATCACTGAGAGCACCGTCAAGCTCGATGAAGTGCAAGTCGTTGCTGCACCTAGAGGTGAGGTGAAAAATGAAATGGCATTGGTTTCTGCGCGTAAGTTTTCCGTTGAAGAGACTAATCTATATGCAGGTTCTAGAGGTGAGCCTGCAAGGATGGCTACGAATTTTGCCGGAGTACAAGGCTCTGATGATTCAAGAAATGACATCGTTGTTCGCGGTAATACGCCTGCGGGGATCTTATACCGATTTGAGGGAATCAATATTCCTAATCCAAACCACTTTGCCATTCCAGGAACAGGCGGCGGTCCAGTAACGATATTGAACAATAAATACATCCAGAGTGGTGATTTCTATACAGGGGCTTGGCCAGGCGAATATGGAAATGCTATTTCCGGTGTTTTTGACCTNGAGATGNGNGATGGAAACAACGCAACCCCATTCGAAGGGTCCTTTCAGTTTGGTTTACTAGGAGTGGAGCTAATGGCGGAGGGTCGAATAGGTGAGGATAAGCCTAATGCACCTTCATACCTCATATTAGGACGTTACAGCACATTAGGAATGGCAGATAATTTAGGTATACCTCTTGGGACAACAGCTGTGCCGGAGTATGCAGATGGAGCCTTTCGTTTTTCATTCCCGCAAAAGGACGGTTCTAAACTAAGCTTGTGGGGTATTGGTGGTACTTCAAAGTTAACCATCGACGTTTCTGGTACAGATGGAGATCCATTTACTGGAGAGTTTGAAAGCTACGGCACAGTCGATAGAGATCAAGACTTTGATACAGACATGGTGACTGTCGGTGCGACTTACAGTAAACGTTTAAGTAAAATGAGTTATGCTAAAATGGGGGTTGCCGCCTCTCGTGCAAACATTCACGCTGCTAACAACAAAGTATGGCGAAGTATAGATTCAACGGATGCTAATAATTTAACGTACAGCGTAGACCGCGTAGAGAAAATTTTAGATTATCGTTATGTTGAGGATAAAATTCATTCCTACTATAATTACACAAAAAAGTTTGATGCGCGTCGCTCTCTAAAAGTTGGGGTTAATATAGATTATGTAATGGGGAGTTACCATGATTCAACCCGTATTGTTAACGGAATCACGAACGTAGTTTACGACTGGGAATTTCCATGGAACAGTGACGATTCATATGCGAACATTCAACCTTTTCTGTCCTACAAGCACCGCTTAACAGACGCTTTAACAATGACTGCGGGTGCCACTGCATTCCACAGTACAATCAACAGCAACAGCACGAGTTTATTTGAGCCGCGTCTAGGATTCAATTATGACATGGATAAGAACAATAAATTTTTCACCGGTGCTGGGTACCATACACAGATGCAAAGCAGCTACCTCTATTATTACGAAGGTTCTCAGGCAATGGATGATTCTACAGTGTTGGGAACTACGTACAACAAGGAAATGGGTCTAACGAAGAGTGCACATGCCGTTGCAGGTTGGGAGCATAATTTTGACTATCCTATTCGTCTTAAGCTCGAGGCGTATTACCAATATTTATGGAACATACCCGTAGAGCAGCAAGCTAGTTATTTCTCTTTAGTGAACGGCGGTTCAGGTTTTGGTAGATTATGGGCAGAGCCACTGGAAAACAGAGGTTTAGGTCGTAATTATGGTCTTGAGTTTACCATGGAGCATTACTATCGAAACGGCTTCTACGGATTATTAACGGGTTCTATTTTTGATGCGAAATACAAAGGTTCGCAGAACCGCGACGCACTGCCAGGAAGTGCAGACGACGTTTGGGTGAATACACTGTTCAATGGTCGTTATGCAATGAATTTAGTTTTGGCACGTAACATCTCTGTAGGGGATTACGGTATTCTAAATTTAGGTACGAAGGTTAGCACTATTGGCGGTAGATGGTTCGGTACGGTAGACGAATTGAAATCGACAGAAATGTCAGAGATAGAATACGTTAATGATGCTACTTTCAATACCCTACAGTATAATGCCTATTTCAGATTGGATTTAAAAGTGGGATACAAATGGAATTATTCGAAACTATCGCATGAATTTGCTTTAGATATATCGAACATCACCAACAATAAAAACATACTTACATTAACCTACATCCCAGAAAGAGATGAAGGCGATAGAGTTCAGGAAAATTACCAGCTCGGTTTATTCCCTGTATTCTATTACAAGGTTGATTTTTAAAAATAACCGACGGAAACAAAAAAGCCGCGCAGTTTATGCGCGGCTTTTTTTTTTGAATTCAAAGGTGCTATTTCTGACGGTAGAATCTGTGTACCACTGTATCTATACTTATGGAGAAGAAACCGTAGTGAGAGGTATACGTGACCAAAGGGTTTTTGGGAAGCGTAATGTGTTCGTTGATGTAAACAGCCTCGTGTTCGAGCGCACCATCTTTCGCATACTTAGTGCCTTTAAAGCTGTGCGCATCTATTGCATCTACAACAAACCACGCACCTTCACCCAGGCCGCCTAGCCACTGCGCATGAGCTGCTAACTTAACCGGTCGCTGTGGCTCGTCAATATCTCCTTGAATTTCGTCATCCGTTAGTGTATTTGTGTATTTACTGAACGCACTCTCTAGTAATTTTACGCTCAAATCTGAGAGACTATGCCTGCGCGATTTATCTAAGAACTCGAGTGTACCCCCCTCAAAGCTATATATAGTATCCTGCGATTTTGCTGCTACAACATTAAATAATGGTGTAGGACGCACCGTGAGGGGATATTTTAATTTAGTTCCTACTGTTCCATCTTCATTAGCAGCTTTCATGGTTTCAGTAACGTAGCGTGCGCAATTACTTGCAGTTTTGATTAGTCCGTTATAAGGAAAATATCCTTTAGTAATCATATCATCAGCATATGATTTTGCCTTAATAAAGTTGATGGTTTTACTAACGGAGAATACAAGAGGACCGTATCCATGAGTATATTTTGATTTACTTTCTAATTCCGAGGCAATCTCCTCGATATTTTGTAAATCTTCATTTGCATCAAAAATAGCCTTCGTTTGAAGAGTTAGATCCGGATCTGTGTATTTGTTTCTAGCTCTGCCGAATCCACGTGGGGTGATATATCGACCGAAGTCATAATAAAGCACCTCATTAGATTGCGGATTGATTAGACAAATTGCTGCATGACCAACACGCATGTTGAGGTTTTTAAGAACCCCCGCTTTTTTTAAAAAGATCAATAATCTTTCATCTCCACGTGCAGTGCATTCTGGCCAAGCAATTACAATAGCGGTATCTAGGTGTGACATGTGTTTGTTTCAGAACAATCAAAAATACATTAATTAGTGAAATGTTAACCTTTGGTAAAGTCAGTCTTTGTTAACACTTGTTGCTGAGCAATGTATCATTCATGTTAAACAATACCGTATCGGATAAAGGGAATATATTAAGGAAGGACATGAATCGTGAATTCGTCCATATGCAGCTCGTTTGAAGGGAGTCTTGTAAATGTTCGCATGGAAAGCGTACTGGTAAATATCTCTTGTCCCAAGGCGCTAGGATCCCAACATTCATCGGCTCGAGCTGAGAATAATTCGTTGCCCCACCTATCGAAAATCGAATAGGTAGTGCGCGTCGGTAGCGAACTTGATATACAATAGGTGTCATTTATACCATCGCCGTTAGGTGAAAAGGCTGTGGGTACATACATGAGCATATTATCTAAACAATCTACTTCAAGAACGCGCGAAATGGTATCAAGATTATTACAACTGTCTAAAGCAATCAATGTTAGGTTGTGCGATCCTGCAAAAGGGAATAGGGTATCAATCTGAGGAGTAGAATAGGTGATATCTCCTAATTCCATGGCAATAAATGCGGTGTATCCTATAGCGGTTAACGTATAATTCGGGCATCCAAATCCTTCATCAATATAAGGTTCGGGTATAAGTCTAAAATATAAAGTGTCTTGAGACTCACAGCCATTGATGTCAGTAGCTACATACGGATAAATTCCTGTTGAATCAAGCCACAATTCGGA
>NYXD01000081.1 GCA_002685435.1 Cryomorphaceae bacterium
TACAACATGGCCTACATTTCGACATCCCATGCCAAAGTAGCGGAAGATGTCTTCACCCAATGCTACGAGTTCTTCATCGGATTCGCTACCGTCTAGTAATGCGATAGAGGTCCTGTTTTTACGTATGATATTGGGGTATTTCCCAAAGTAATATTCAAAATAACGCGCGGTATTATCGCTGCCTGTAGCGATCACTGCTTCCATATCGTTTAATCGGTCTACAAAGACCCAATCGCCTTCAAACAATGGATCGTGACGCAATAAAACCTTAACTAAGACAGGTATCAGGTATTCATCGTCACTGCTGCGTTTTACCAATGCAAAATGTCCCGATAAAAACACTGCCAAAAAATCGTGCAAACCGACTAACGGAATATTTCCTGCCATAACGATACCGACACGTGTTCTGCTGATTTCTCGAGTCCCCCCTTCACGCTCGCGCCAATCCAGAAGCGCCTGATGAGAAAGTGCTTGACCCCAAGCGGCAAGAGCGTGCCGCTGATTTTCTTCAATAAACCAGCCGTTGTTTCTGTGCGATTGGACGATCGCCGTCTCAAGTTCTTCAGCGATATCTTCGTGACCTCCCGAGATGGATACACCCTGAGAAAATTCCCTTAAGAATTGGCCCANGTTCGAAACTGCTTGAATCCTATGGTCTGAGAAAAACATTGGCGCTACCTTTGTGTTAGNTTTGCAAAGCTAAAACACTACGCGTAGAAATGGCCATTAAAATCACAGANGAATGTATCAANTGCGGCGCATGCGAGCCGGAGTGCCCNAATAATGCTATTTATGAAGGTGCCATGGAGTGGCGATTCAACGAGGGNACTGACCTGAGNGGNAAAATCGTTACACCAAANGGCAATGAATACNATGCAGATGAAGCACAAGAACCCGTGGATTATGACGTTTATTATATCGTAACGGACAAATGTACAGAGTGTATTGGCTTTCATGAGGAACCACAATGTGCCGAAGTTTGTCCTGTAGACTGCTGTGTACCAGATGAAGACCACGAAGAAACCGATGATGCGCTTTTGGCTAAGAAAACGTTCATGCATTTGGATGATTAATCCACTACGTCTTTTGTTGGCAACTTGCTTATTGAGCAGTTTTGCCACGATGGCCCAGGTTACAGAGGCGCGACTTGCACAGCTGGGTCAATCCTATTTACTTCCTGAAAACGAGCCCCGCCGCGACTCCCTTGCGGAGATCTTCGCAGATAGTCTTTGGGATTTCATCAGTGTTACTGAGCATTATGGTGCTACGTTGAAAGGCGTTCGCAATCTGAGTGTACAGCTCCCGGACGACCGTAGCTTCGCATTGTATACCTGGGCGGTACCACAATCGAGTGGTGAATTCGCCTTTCATGGATTTCTTTGGAACCCGAGCTGGAAAGATAATCCTAGACTAGTCTTAGAAGATGTAGGCACCGTCGATGCACCCTATCGATGGTTGAAGGGTGGTGAATTCGTAGGTGGCATTTGCTATGATATTCGAACTACACGCTACCGCGGAGAAAAACACTATACATTACTCATCTTTCGCCCGGGACGCGCCGTAAATACGAAATTTATTGATGCCATTGAATTGGGAGGCAAGAGCACTAAGGTGCACTTTGGCTCTCGAATTTTCAATATTCGCTACAACGGTGATGAGCGCTACCAGCGTAGACCTTACCGCATCCAATTTCGCTACAATAGCACCTTGACTGCTGCCGTAAGATGGGATAAGAAGCACCGAGGATTTATATGCGACCACCTCTCTCCTTCGCAGGAAGGATTGGAAGAACGCTGGTTTGCTTATGGTCCGGATTTCTCTTACGATCGCATCTATTGGTCCAATGGAAAATGGGAACTAGACGAAGCTTATCCTCTGGTTGAAAACCTAGAGGTCGCACCGACCAATAACAAGGTGCCTACTTCATTGGACCCAAAAAAATAGCTTCCATAAAAAAGCCCCGCGTCGCGGGGCTTTTTTATATCGAATCTAAACCGCGCGCTGCGCGGCCCAGCGTGTGATTAATGGTTCAACATTACAGGCATAACGAGCATTAGAAGGTCTTCTCCATCGTTCATTCCGTCCGCAGGAATAAGTATACCGGCACGGTTTGGGGCACTCATTTCCATGCGTACATTATCGCTACCAAGATTACTTAACATCTCAAGCAAAAAGCGCGAGTTAAAACCGATTTCCATATCATCTCCTTGATAATCACACGAAATACGCTCGTGTGCCTTATTACTAAAATCTGGATCTTCTGCACTTACAGAAATCTCTGCACCTGCTAATTTCAAACGGATCTGATGCGTCGTTTTATTTGAGAAGATCGCCACACGCTTCACTGAAGATGAGAAGGCACTGCGATCAATAAGCATCACATTTGGATTCGACTGAGGTATCACAGCTTCATAGTTCGGGTATTTTCCGTCGATCAAACGACAAACCAAAACCACATTATCGAAAGTGAACTGCGCATTAGTGTTGTTGTATACTACCTCAACTTCTGAACTGTCGTAGCTCAATGAGCCGCGCAACATGTTCAGCGGCTTCTTCGGCATAATAAATTCCGCAGTATCCGCTGCTCCTAAATCCGTTCTGCGGTAGCGCACTAGTTTATGTGCATCCGTTGCCACAAATGTCAAAGAATTGGATTCAAACTGGAAGAATACACCGCTCATTACCGGGCGTAGTTCATCATTTCCTGTTGCGAACAGAGTTTTCGTAATACCTGTGACCAATGCTTCTGCAGGTAAATTTGCTTTTGAGGCATCTTCCAATTCCGGAAATTTCGGAANCTCTTCACCATCGATGTACGCCAACGAATATTTGCCGTAGTCTGAAGCCAATTCGATAGAATGTGCCCCTTCGTCAAAAGTAAAAGTCAATGGCTGCTCCGGGAACGTCTTTAAAGTGTCTAAAAGCGTTTTAGCAGGAACCGCAGCTGCACCATGGTCTTCGCTCTCCACTTCTAAATTTACGCTCATCATGGTCTCTAAATCTGATGCACTAACGGTCAGCTCACCCTGCTTTAATTCAAACAGGAAGTTATCCAAAATAGGCAAAGTGTTGTTGCTCTGAATAATGCCTCCAATCAATTGGAGTTGCTTCAAGAGTTTAGAACTAGATACTATAAACTTCATACGCGTTGTNTTTAATGCTGGTTAAGACAAATATAAACGGGTCGGTGCCTTTCTACCGGCCCACGGCCCAATTTTATTTTACACAATTGTTAATAATCAAATCCCCTGTAAATCACTGTANTTCAGNGAAATCCCACCGTAGCTTTAATAGNTTTCTCCANCCGTAGCGCTGAATTAATGCCATTCGCCCGTCCGGTAATTCCGCATAGAATCGATCCGGATCCCAAACGTGTACCGTTCCGTCCGCAGCCTGCTGCTGCCCCTCCGGCTTTTTGTAAAAGGCACGAGTGCGCAACTGTTGACCATCCGCAGTGTTTACGAGTAACTCAAATGCAGGTGTTGAGGCGAAAATACTGTCTTTTTTTGCCCACACATTGTCTGAAGGAATAATAGCCCCTTCATATTTCAAAGTCTGCAGACTCTTCACTACAGTAAATAAGGTCAATGGATCGTTCACCGGTACAACCTTGAATTCTCCATCCACCATCGACCAATGCTCCGGCGTAGATGCTGGCTCAAGCAACGGGCCATCCATTTTTTTTAGATTTTGACGCGTAATCACCCAACCGCCACTGGGGTCTTGCGGCAGTATCATTTCTATATTTTTAATGGATTCAGGAGCCAGACCGAAAATNGTTCGGTCCCGCCACAAAGTAGATTCTGTAAAAAAGCGAGTGCTCAAATACCCGTTAAACCCCTGTATATAGACGGAGAAAGGAAGTTCTGCTCCTACCATTTTATAATAGGTTCCTAGCATATCGGGAGTTTCTGTGCCTACGATGTAGTGCTTCACGCGCTGTTCNCCTACAAACACCTCTACCCACTTTCCATAAACCGTCATGCGTTGTTCGATCTCTGGAACTGCACTTTCCGTTACAAAGTTTTTCAAACGAACCTCACTCAACGTTTTTAACAACACTTCAATCGCATCCTTACGAACAGGGTACACGCTATCAACGACCCAGCCCTTTGCCNTACGCTCTAAGGTTACTGAAGAGGGCTTCTTATCGCGTAGAACTACTTTGGTAATACTCGATGTATCCGGCACAGCAAAGTCATACTGCGCCTTCAAAGCTTCGAGACCATTACTCTGCTCCCCAACGGTNCAAGCTGTGAAGAGTATTGCCGTGAGAATTGAACTACTTACTAGGTTATGAATGCGCATATTTTCTTCTGCGTAATAGGTTAAACAAGAGTGCCGCTAGGAGCAAAAGCACCTCAGGTATTGCTACGTTAATGAGTTTCCATTTATTGGCTTCAGCAACAAGCTTTTCGCCGTCGAGCAAACGCAACTTAAAATCGCGCGTTCGGGTTTGCATGAGTCCTTTATCGTCTAACATGTAATCAACNACGTTCAAGACTAAATCGTCGTTACCATATTGCACACCAGTATATTGATCATAACCCAGCGGCAAGGGTTGACCACGAGGCAATTCGGGGTTGATTAAATTCACTTGATTTCGTATAAAATCACCATCGCTGAAAACCGCCATTGCGCTTACGGGACTCTCTTTTAATTGCGGTAAGCCTTCACCTGCGGCCTTCGGCGCAATACGCTGTGCATAGGCGCTGGTAAACTTTCCTTCCAACAATACACCGGTTACTAAATCACGTTGCGTAAACGCTCTAGGGTCAGGTCTATTGTATAATGCCTCTAAACTCACTGTATGCGGCGCGGCCACCGCTTTGGAGTTGATCGATGTGCGAAGTAATATTGACGAGCGTACGCCTGGACTTTCGAGTGTATCTAAAGTCGATGCAAATTCGCCTTTAACAGCATTAAGATTCTGAACTGCCGGGTGGTTTTGAGCCGCTAAAAGCGGGAAATACACCCAAGGCTGAATGCTTCTGCGGTCGTTCACACCACCACAGCGCACGTCTTGAACGACATCGGCATTGATGCGAACGCCATACTTAAACAACAGGTCAACGATATTGAGATCGTAAATTGCAGGATACGCTAGGAATTCTGGGCCAAAACTCAGACTGTCCATTTCTGCATGTACCCCGTCGATGAACCACATGAGTTTTCCACCACCCATGACGTATTGGTCGAGCAAGTATTTGTCCAATTCTGAAAAAGCTTCCGNTGGTTTTGCTACGATTGCACATTTGTACGTATTCAATCGTCGAATCATATCCTGTAAGTCCGGGTCACCGCTGGGCAATGCCTTGTACGCTGTCATCGAAAACCGGTCCACTGTATAATTTTCACTCAACGCCAATCCTATACCTGCTGTTTCCACAGCACTTAATTCGCCGTGCCCAGTAATCATAGCGACTTTAGGCTTGTCGGTGGTAAGGAGNGTATTCAGNGCCTTTGCAAGATTAAATTCCAATTGCTGAATACTAATATTCACCTGCTCTGCAGGATCGTAAACCATAACATCCTCGAGCAGTACAGCAGTCGCTTCCCGTTCCTGATAGCTCAGTATGGCTCCCGGAAAAACGTTGAGCACACTTTGCCCATCATTATTTTGAACTTGCAGTTGCACGGCATTAATTCCTTTGGTGCCCAATTGATTTTTAAACTCATTGGCATTCTCCGCTGTGTTCGGATTGATGAACTCGAAAAAGACATTCCCGTTCTTTGCGCTCCACTCTTCTAGTTGATGCTGCGTCTCACGCTGCAATCGCTCAAATCCTGCAGGGAACTCACCCGATAAGTATACTTTAATCAATAACGGTTCTTCGACTTGTGATAGCAAAGTTTCTGTCCCTTCACTCAACGAAAAACGTTGCTCTTCGGTGAGGTCAAACCGGAATCGAGCCGAAAAAGAAAGAAGCAACAGAATGACCGCCGCACCAACATAAACAGCTGCCTTTCGCCAAGGCGACTTGAGGTATGNACGACCGATGACAGCCACAGTTGTACCGATAAATAATAAGACTACACTCACAAAATAGCCCAAATCACGTGCATCGATCACACCGCGAGACATCGAACGGTAATGCTCATTGATGCCCAGATTTCTTACGGTCAGCTCCCAACCTGAAAACCTATACAGGTCAGCCAAAGCCTCAAAACCCAGGTAAATCCCCATATTAAAGGCTACCCCCAGCACGAAGGCAACGACATTGTTGGTCGTAAGCGCGCTAGCAAATACGGCAACAGCAGTGTACGCTGCCCCCAATGCAATCAACCCAATGAATGAACCAACTGCCGCACCCCAGTCAAGATTTCCAATAGGTGAACCCAAAGCGTGCATACTCCATAGATACACGAAGGTTGGCAGAACTGCCAATAAGACCACCACTAAAGCCCCTAAGAATTTTGCCCAGACCAGCTGAACTACGGAGATAGGACGTACCACCAGTAACTCCATCATTCCGGACTTCAATTCATCGCTGAAAATCCGCATCCCAATAGCAGGAATGAGAAACAGAAATACCCAAGGTGCCAAACCAAAGTAGTTTTCCAAAGAGGCATAACCGCCTTCCAAGAGATTAAAGGGGCCGTTAAACACCCAAAGCATTAATCCATTGATAAGCAGATAAATACCTATTATCAGGTACCCTAAAATACCTGAGAAATAGACTTTAAGTTCCTTACGAAGTTGTGCAATCATTTGGTCATATGCTCTAATGAGTTACAGGTCCAAGCCTGTGGCTTTCCTGAAAATAGTGCTTTTGTTTTGGGCCAAACCACCCCAAAGGTGGCGCTGTCTCGATACGCATTTAAATCGGTTTCACTGTCCCACCAACTGTAGGTGAAATAGCAGGAGTCTGCAGCCAATAATTGGACCCGTTGGCAGCCTACAGTACCCAAGATGGCTGATTTGTACTCCTGAAAGAGTGCTTCAAATTTCTCCCCTTTTGAGGAACCTGGATTGATAGGTAGCTGAACGATTCTTACTATCATATAAAATCCATTCTGACCCAATCGTGCACTTTCATGCCTAGGAGTTCGTTTGATCCTTTTACGTGTTCACCCCCGCTCTTTCCCACTACAATACACAGATGATGGTGTTCATCCCAAACCGCGGCGAGTTTTCCCGGCGGCACATCGCCAATACGATCGTAAAAACGACCAATACTCCTATTGCGTGGTGTCTCAACGGAAGGCTTTCGCCCTTTTAGTTGAGCATCAAACATAGATTTTGTAATATTCGTAACGCAGGTTCCATAATGATCTATATAGACTACTGATCCACGGATCATTTGCTCCTCCACCATAGGTTCATGCTCTTTGATGCGCTTTATACGCTGAACCACGGGTCCGAGCAATTCTAATTTTCCTCCTTCAGCTAAATGTGCCGCCGCAGTACTATACAATGCAAAGACATCATTGGGATCTACACCACGAATGTCTAATGCTCTTGCATCCGTAATCTTAGCATCCATTAATAGACTTGGTAAAATGCCATTGTTTGCTGCAATGAAGTATTGCTTGTTCGCTTTGACACAGACGTAAGTCAATCCTTTCTGAGGACCACTTCCTACAAAAACGACATGAATAGTTCCCGGCGGGAAAGATGTAAAGGCCCGTTTTAACAGGAAAGATGCTTGTTGAATATTATGGGGTTCGACCTCATGGCTAATATCTACCCACTGCAACTCCTTGATACGACGAATAAAGTGCGCTTTTGCTTTTGCAAGCGTTGCGTCTTTAGGTCCAAAATCTGAAGTTGCTGTAATGACCGCCATAGAAGGGCTAATGCCGCGTTGTGTATTGGTAAAAATGTAGTTACTTTGTCAAAAGTAAGGCAATTCCGCCTTCATTTACACCATACAAGGTAGCAGTAATTGACAGAACGCATATTTGAACTCACAGGGGCCGATCCAGCACAACTTTATGGGCCCAGTAATACGTTCCTAAATCAGATAGGCACGTACTTNCCANAGCTGAAAATTGTTGNACGNGGCCACAAAATAAAAGTCAGCGGTCCNGAAGAAAGCGTNATCGAATTCGAAGANAAACTCGACGGTATCCTNGCNTATGTTGAAAANCATAAAACACTNGACCAGCGTGCTTTTGANACNCTTGTGCAAGCGAGNNANGCNGCANNAGAAAANTACACCCTNNTGAAGGATGAGGTNATTTTNCACGGACCNTCAGGGCGNATNATAAAGGCGAAGACACCTAATCAGTANAAGCTGATAGAAGCNAGCGTAGATAACGACATGCTATTTGCTATTGGACCTGCCGGCACAGGCAAAACGTATACTGCGGTTGCTCTGGCAGTTCGAGCGTTAAAAAATCGTGAAGTACGTCGCATTATTCTAACTCGGCCAGCAGTTGAAGCAGGAGAGAACCTTGGTTTCTTACCGGGAGATTTAAAGGAAAAACTAGATCCGTATTTAGCGCCGCTCTACGATGCTTTACGCGACATGATTCCAAAAGAAAAATTGGAATTTTACCTTGAAAACAAAACTATTGAAATTGCTCCGTTGGCCTTCATGCGCGGTAGGACACTGGATGATGCCTTTGTTATTTTGGATGAAAGCCAGAATACAACAACCTCACAAATGAAGATGTTTTTAACGCGTATGGGAGAAAGTGCGCGGTTCATTATTACTGGCGACACCTCACAAATTGACCTCCCAAAACATCAAAAATCAGGCTTAAAAGAAGCCGTTAGTTACCTTAAAAAGGTGAAAGGAATTGGTTTTGTCTATCTCGACGGAAGAGATGTTATTCGCCATCCTTTNGTGAAGCAAATAATTGAAGCATACGAACAAAAAGATTGATCATGAATCAAGAGCCCACATACCAATTTTCTGGATTAACGCATTTCTACCGCGGAAAAGTTCGTGACGTTTACACCATCGGACNTGANGTTCTTGTGATGGTCGCTTCGAATCGAATTTNAGCTTTTGACGTGGTTCTGCCCCGTCCTATACCAGGAAAAGGTCAGGTTTTAAATCAAATTGCGGAGCATTTCTTAGAGGCAACGAAAGACATTGTACCGAACTGGCGAATTGTAACTCCGGATGCCCAGGTGACCATCGGCCATCGAGCAGAACCGTTCAAAGTAGAAATGGTCATTCGCGGTTACATCGCAGGGCATGCTGCAAGAACTTACAAAAGTGGTGTTCGCGAATTATGTGGGGTTACACTACCGGAGGGAATGAAAGAAAACGGCGCGTTCCCTGAACCCATAATAACNCCGGCAACGAAAGCCGAACACGGCGCGCATGATGAGGATATTTCGCGTGAGGATATTATTGCAAAAGGCATCGTAAGTGAAGCAGATTACCTTCTACTCGAGCAATACACCCGTGCCCTATTCCAACGCGGCTCGGAAATGGCTGCCCAGCGCGGGCTCATTCTTGTGGATACCAAATATGAGTTTGGAAAACTCGCTGATGGCACGATCGTTCTTATAGACGAAATTCACACACCCGATAGTTCTCGTTATTTCTACGCCGAGGGTTATGGAGAGCGACAAAACAATAACGAGCCGCAGCGTCAACTTTCTAAAGAATTCGTGCGCGAGTGGCTCATGGAAAACGGATTCCAAGGTAAGGAAGGTCAAAAAGTACCAGAAATGACAGATGATTTTGTTGAATTAGTTAGCAATCGCTACCAAGAACTGTTTGAGAAAATCACGGGAAAACCATTCAATAAAGTAAGTGACAAAGAGGTTGAAGCGCGCATTCACATGAACGTTGAAAACTACCTCTCAACCCTATAGGGACAGAGAAAATATAATTTGGAACTATTTTTGTTCCTACCTAGACAACTGTTTATGAAATACAATCTGTCTCTTATCGCTTTCTTACTCATCTCTACCCTCAGCTTTGGGCAGTTTAAGGTGATAAAATTTGGCGTAAAAGGCGGTGTAAACTATCCGCAAAATGCACTTAGTGCCGCCGATATACTTACAATTTACAACGACCAAACCTACGANATTACAAACCTGCAAACGGATTTTCAAAACGGATTTCACTTTGGAGGCATTACCCGAATAAGTCTTCCTCTAGTACCCGTTTATGTTCACGGTGAAGCCCTGTATACTCAGTTTAAAGAGACACTCGTCATAACAGACGGAGGACAGGAAGTTGACCTAAGCTCTACAGTGCGACGCCTAGACTTTCCGATAAGTGCCGGCGCTAAATTTGGGCCTGCGTATGCTGGCTTAGGCGGCACACCGTCTTTGCCCTTTGCAGATGCTAGCGCACTTTGGTCGAGCGACCAAGAAGCTAACCTGACTTGGGGCTGGCATATTCAAGCCGGACTAAAACTTTGGCGACTCATGGGAGAAGTCAAATACGAAGGGGGCTTTGGAATGCTGTCTAGAAACGTTACCTATACCGACAACGGAGGAACAGATTACAGCTTTGATTTAGATGCGAGACGCAGCCAAATCATGGTTAGCCTTACCTACTTTTTCAAGTAATTAATCCAATACTTTGAGATAGCCCTTTTGGAGAAAGTGGTGCATTACCCCAACCGTGTACGCATCACTTTCAAGATGAACCATGCGTTTCTTTAATTGTGCGAGGTTCGTAGAGTCTGTGGCGAGATAAAAATAGGTATAACCTAAAACGCGGTAGTTTTCTATGATAATGGCACATTGTTCCGTTGATTTACGACCTGGACCGACCAATACGCCTTCTTGAGGCAACATATAACTACGAAGAGTACTTATTCCCACACGCTTATTTTTGGCTTTCCACTGTAAATTCTGCGTGTGTTTATTATAGTGCTCACGATCTCTATCTAGAAGGAATGTGTTTGGGTCTAAGCCTTCTGACATCATCAGTTTTTGCAACCACGGGTAGATGGATTTCGGGCCTTCGAAATAAAAATCTGGTGCTTTATATCGAACCGGGAAGATGCGCACATGGTCTATTTCCGCGCCTTTTTTGGCATCTATAAAAATACCAAAATTCAAAAAATGTTTCTTCTTAGTGATATTGTACACCGGACGATGCTTATCTAAAGTGGAACGTACTAATACCTCAGCGACAGCCTCATTCCCCAATTCTTCAACTTCAAGTGTCGCTGCCTCACTCTGCAAAGCCAAAGCTATTTTATTGTCGGCGACAAAATGACGGTTGATGCTGTTTTGAAGGTCCTTACTCGATCCTACATAAATAGCCTCACCTTCCTCATTGTAGATGTAATAGATTCCCACTTTATTCTGCATGTTTTTCACCTGCAGCTTAAATGGATTTCGCCGAACGCTCGCCTCCTTACTGACATGTACCTTACTCAAGTAAGCATCACGATCTTTTTCAAGCAAAATTTTCAGGAGCTCCAATGTCAATCTCGCATCGCCTTCTGCTCTGTGGCGCGCTGAATTTACCAATCCCAACTCCTTACTGACCGTCTTCAGGCCGTAATTCTCCCAATCCGGGAAGATGCGTTCACAATACGGTATAGTATCGAGCGTTGCACGATGATAATCGAATCCCATAGATTCAAATTCCTGTTGAAAAACGCGGTAGTCAAAACTAATGTTGTGCGCAACGAACGTGCAATCTTCAGTAATCTTAACCACACGTTTAGCCAATTCATAAAACTTGGGAGCTGTACGCACCATTTTATTGGTGATTCCCGTCAATTTAGTGACATAGGGATCGATTCCTTTTTCAGGGTTTACGAGAGAAACCAATTGGTCCACTACCTCCCCATCTTCCAGCACGAATATGGCAACATCAATAATTCGCTCTGAACCAAAGGTACCGCCTGTACATTCTATGTCAATCACAGCAAATCTCATGGCGTATATGTTCTTGCACCAAATATGGCAGACCCAATTCTCACATGCGTTGCTCCACACGCCATAGCAATGAAGTAATCACCGCTCATTCCTATACTCAGGGTGTCCCAACGTTGTACCTCAGCATGGGTATTGAATAAACTTTGTAACCCTAAGAATTCATTGCGAATTTGTTCTTCATCACTAGTATTTGACGCCATACCCATTAAACCACAAACCTTGACATTGGAGTATGCCGAAAGGTTAGGAAGAACGGCTTCTAATTCGTCTACAGACCAACCAAACTTTGTCTCTTCTTGTGCAATGTGTACCTGCAACAAGCAGTTAATCGTTCGGCTTACTTTTTTTGCTTGTTTGTCCAGTTCTTTAAGTACTTTTTCTCTATCTACTCCGTGAACCAAATGGACGAAAGAGGCCATATATTTTATCTTATTCGTCTGCACATGACCAATCATGTGCCAGCGAATATCCTTCGGCATGGCCTCCGCTTTGAGCGCCATTTCCTGAACTTTATTCTCACCAAAGTCGCGTTGCCCAGCTTCGTAGGCCTCCTGAAGAAGCTCGACGGGCTTTGTCTTACTTACAGCAACCAATTCGACCCCTTCTCTAAGGGTATCTCGTACTGTCGCTAAAGCTGGTTTTATTTGTGTCATTTAAAAAGATGAAGAAGTAGACCGCTTCTTAATTTCGGCTCAATATACGTGCTCTTTGGAGGCATCGACCCCTTGTTAACAGCGATTTCTTTCAATAGTTTTACACTTACCGGCGGCAAGCGAAAACCTAAGGCATACCCCTGCTGAAGCATCTCAGCGCTTCGGTCCAATTCCGTTTGTCTATGGTAATGCAGTCTGGCGTCGTTTCTAGGATCAACAACATCAAGTAAGGGATTAAGAATGGTATCCAGCAGTTCCTGTGAAGGCAATACCTCCCCTTTTAGCTTTTTACTATGAAGTGAATGCCAATTTCCTTCAAAAAAAAGCTGGAAACTGGCCCCTTGAAAATTTTCTGAAGGTGCGTCGATAGGCGACACATCGTATTGGGCTTCAAGGTCTGTTAGTTCAAATGAATCAGAACTTAAGTCAAACCAGCGTTCAAAAGATTCTATACCAACCTGTTCTTCCGCCATAAACATACACAATATCCCCTGTGCCAATGGATTATCAGGTGCCTCCTGGGCTACACGCACAGAAGACGCTAAACGGTGATGGCCGTCGGCGATATATTTCGTTCCTGAATGCTCGAAGAAGGCGGCGAGTGCATTTACGTAATCTGACGGCACCACCCATAATCTGTGGCTATATTTATCAGTAGAGGAAAACTCGTATTCGGGCCGTTCTTCTTTAATTCGTTTCACCAAACTATCGTAGTGCTCATCGGCTTCTCCAAAAACCAACACAGGTTCTGCCTGAAACCCCGTGATTCCTAAATATCGGGCAAAAATGTGCTCGCGTTTTGCGATCGTTTTTTCATGTGGCAGCGTTGTCCCGTTGACCACACTTTCGGCATCAAGTAAACCAATAACACCGGTATACGCAGCCGTGGGCGTGCTTTGTTCGTAGAGGTAATACGTTGGCTGATCGTCTTGAATAAAAATGCCTTCTTTCTCGAATCGATTGTAACGGCTGCGTACCGCACTGAATCGTTCCGTATAGTGCAGTTCGGGCAGAGCATTCGGGTTAATGACGTGTAGAAAAGTATACGGGTTGTTTGACAATTTATCATCAAGCTCCTCAGGGCCGTAAGTGATGTAGGAACGAGTGGCTACTAAATAAGCCTTGTCGCGCGTCGGGCGCACCGCTTTGAAAGGTCGGAGCATAACTGAATACTGTTGGTGGTTCTTGCCGTGAAATTACGTAATCATAAAAGAAAAGCCCCGCGGAATCCGCAGGGCTCACCAAAAAGTTTTGAGTA